>NZ_JBZXTS010000018.1:0-29073 GCF_058895785.1 Staphylococcus sp. B1(2026) | reverse complement strand
CTGTGTTCGGCATGGGAACAGGTGTTTCCTCTTTGCTTTCGTCACCAGACGTTTCAACTTTTATTATTATAAAGTAGTGTGTTTGTATTGTCAACAACTTTTTTATATTTTTTAAAAGTTTTTTTTGTATGTGTTTGCACTTGTTTAACAAGGACAATGACTATAATATCAAATGTTAATACACACGTCAACACTTTTTAATAAAAAATTTAAAATTATTTTAACTATCTGATATTAAACTTAAAACAGACTGAAAAGATGCATTATTACAACGCTATACGCCATAATAATGCACCCTATTGATTAGCTTATCTATCTTTCATATATGGGAATAATAAAACATCACGTATTGATGGTGAATTTGTTAATAACATAACTAAACGATCGATACCGATACCTAAACCACCTGTTGGTGGCATACCATATTCTAATGCTTCTACAAAATCTTCATCCATTTCATGTGCTTCATCATTACCAGCTTCTTTTTCATCTACTTGTGCTAAGAAACGTTCTCTTTGATCTATTGGATCATTTAATTCTGTGAATGCGTTGGCGTGTTCACGTGCAACAATAAATAATTCAAAACGATCTGTAAAACGTGGATCTTGTGGATTCTTTTTAGCTAATGGTGAAACTTCTAAAGGATGTCCATAAATAAACGTAGGTTGAATTAATGTTTCTTCAACAAATGTTTCAAAAAATTCATTAATTATATGCCCTACTTTCATGCCTTTACGGATAGGAACATTATGTTCTTTTGCTAATGATATAGCTTGTTCGTCTGTCATTTCTTGCCAAAAATCAACACCTGTTACTTCTTTAATTGCATCTACCATATGTACACGACGCCATTTTGGTTCTAATTCGATTGTTTCGTCACCGTACTTAATTGTTGTTGTACCTAAAACATCTTGTGCGATATGTGCAACCATATTTTCAGTTAGAGACATAATGTCTTCATAATCTGCATAAGCTTCATATAATTCAATCATAGTAAATTCTGGATTATGCCTTGTAGATACACCTTCGTTACGGAAAGCACGTCCAATTTCATAAACTTTTTCTAAACCACCTACAATTAAACGTTTCAATGGTAATTCTAGGGCAATACGCATAAATAGTGTTTTGTCTAATGCATTATGATGTGTAATGAATGGGCGAGCTGCTGCACCACCTGCAATACTATGCATCATCGGTGTTTCTACTTCTAAATAACCACGTTCATCTAAATAGTTACGCATTGAACGGATAATTTTAGAACGCGTCACAAATGTTTGACGGCTCTCTTCATTAGTAATTAAATCTACATAACGACGACGATAGCGTTCTTCTACATCTTTTAAACCGTGGAATTTATCTGGCAAAGGACGTAATGATTTAGATAATACTGTTAATTCTAATGCACGAACTGTTACTTCACCTACATTTGTTTTAAATACTGTACCTCGAATACCAAAAATATCACCTAAGTCTGCATGTTTAAACCAATTATATTGTTGTTCACCTATTGCATCTTGACGTACGTAAATTTGAATTTGTCCTGTTAAATCTTGAATATGTGCAAATCCAGCTTTACCTTTACCACGTTTTGTCATCAAACGTCCAGCAATAATAACTTCATGATTTTGTTCTTTTAAAAGTTCTGCATCAATTTCTTGGAACGTTTCAATAATTGTTTGATTAGTATGTGTACGTACAAATTTAGTACCAAATGGATCAATACCTTCAGCACGTAAGTCTTCTAATTTTTCTCGACGCACGGCCATTTGATCCGCTGGATTCAAAATTTCTTCATTTGACATTTTATTTCTCCTCACTTTTTAAATTCTGTTACTATTTTATCATGTTCATGACTATATAACTATATTAAATAATAATTTTTGCTTTTTCTGCTAATCGTTGTGCTTTTTCTAGTTCTTTTTGCGCGACAATTGTTGCATATTCATCTAATAATTCTACCATCTCTTGACGTGTGTTGGCATGATTAATAGCATCACGTACTTTACCATTACCTCTCGCACCTTTTAAATACCAAGAAGCATGCTTTCTCATTTCTTGAACGGCAACTTTTTCATTTTTTAGATTAATTAAACGATCTAAATGTAATTTACAAACATCTATCTTTTCGTGAATATTAGGTTCAGGCATTAGTTCACCTGTTTCTAAATATTTAACTGTTCTATAAATAATCCACGGATTACCAAGCGCAGCACGACCGATCATGACACCATCAACGCCAGTTTCGTCTAACATTTTTTTAGCTAGTTCTGGTGTTGTTACGTCACCATTACCTATAACAGGGATATTTACAGCTTGCTTTACTTCACGAATGATATCCCAATCCGCTTCACCTGAATACATTTGAACTCTTGTTCGTCCATGTAATGCAACTGCTTGTGCTCCTGCTTTTTCTATCATACGTGCATTTTCAATCGCCATAATGTGATCTTCATCCCATCCCATACGCATTTTCACTGTGACTGGTCGATCAACTGCATCTACAACTGCTGAAACAACTTCATAAATTTTATTAGAATCTAATAATAAACGTGCACCCGCTTCATTTTTAGTAATTTTAGGTACAGGGCATCCCATATTAATATCAATAATATCTGCTGTCGTATGCGTTGCAACATATTTTGCAGCGTCGACTAACGTTTCTTTTTCTCCACCAAAAATTTGTAAACTTAATGGCTTTTCTCTCTCATCTATATATAACATATCCATCGTTTTTTGGTTATTAAATAAAATAGCTTTATCACTAACCATTTCTGCACAAACTAAACCTGCACCAAATTCTTTAACTGTTAATCGAAATGCTGAATTACATACACCTGCCATCGGTGCTAATACAACACGATTTTTTATTTCAATATCTCCTATTTTCCACATGATAATTTTACTTCCTTTCTATTATTCTTCATAATGTTGAATACCTATCATATCCAAATTATTTAATAATGTTGTTATTTCACATTGTAACACTGGATGTTTTAACGTTGAGATAATATCTACTAATGGTTTTAAGACAAATGCTCTTTCATGCATGTATGGATGCGGTATTTCTAATATTTCATTTTTTTCAACTTTATCATCATATAATAAAATGTCAATATCAATCGTACGTGGTCCCCAATGTTCTTTTCGGACACGTTGTAATTTATGTTCAATAGCTTGACAAACCTTTAATAATACTATTGGAGAAAGTGTAGTTGCAATTTCACAACATAAATTCAAAAAATCAGCTTGATTTTCATTACCCCATGCTTTTGTTTCATAAATAGGCGATACTTTTTTTAGTGCGATATCTTGTGTTGTTGCTAATGCTTCAAGTGCTTGCATTAAATAATTATATCTATCTTCAATATTACTACCTAAACTTAAATAAACGGTATGCATTGTTGACGCTCTCTTTCTATTTCGATACCTACTGCTTGATAATGACCGGCAATTGGTGGATTTTTTTTAATGATTTTAAGACGAATGTGTTGAATTTCTTCATATTGTTGATATAAATCACGACAAAGTTCTCCAGCTAATTTTTCTAACAAACGATATTGCTGTGTTTCAACATGATACTTGATAACTTCAAAAACTGCACCGTAATTAATTGTGTCTGATAAATCATCTGATTGTGAAGCAGCCATTAAATCTACTATTAATTCACAATCAACAACAAATAGTTGACCTAATTGTTGTTCTTCTGAAAAAACGCCATGATAACCATAAAATTGACAACCCTGTAATATAATTTTGTCCATCTTTACTCCTCTACTAATTGACTAATAACCGTGACGATATCCGCATTCTTTTCTACATTATGTACACGTACAATTTGACAACCTTTACTAATTGCCCACGCTGATAAGGCAGCTGTTCCTTGATCACGTTGTTCAGGCACAGGTTCACCACCTAATAAGGCACCCACTGTACGTTTTCTAGAAATGCCAAATAATACGGGGTAACCTAATTGACAAATTTGATCTAAACCTTTTAATAACTTAATATTTTGTTGCGCATCTTTAGCAAAACCAAAACCTGGATCTATCCAAATATTATCTTTTAATACACCTGCTGCTAAAGCTTTATTGGCACACATCATTAAATGTTGTTCTACCTCTAGTACAATATCATGATAATTCGCTTCTTTTTGATTGTGCATTAAAATAATAGGTACATTATAGTCAACTGATACTTGTAAAATTTCTGGATCGTATAAACCGCCCCAAACATCATTAATAATATCCGCACCTGCTCGTATCGCAGCACGTGCAGTTTGCGCTTTATATGTATCAATACTAATTAAACAATTAAAACGTTCTTTAATCCCTTTAATAATAGGTATAGTTCTCTCTATTTCTTCTTCAGCAGATACAAATGTTGCACCCGGACGTGTAGATTCGCCACCTACATCAATAATTTTAGCACCTTGTTTTAACATTAATTCAACTTGTTCTAATGCTTTATCTATATTAACATATCGTCCACCATCTGAGAAAGAATCAGGTGTCACATTTAAAATTCCCATAATACAAGCTGAACAATTATCTAAATGATATTTTCCTATTTTCATATTATCCCCCAAATTTGATATTATTTCTTTACTATATACTTAGTATCAATGATTTTCAAGTCATGAGTAAACAATAAAAAAGCTTAAAATCAACTTCACTTTGATTTTAAGCTCATTAACATTTAATCTAAAATTGTTACTGTAATTGTTTGACGTCCCCAAGAAGAAGCAGCCGCTTCTGTACCCATAAAGACATCAATAATATTACCTTGGATGGCACCACCTGTATCTCCTGCAATGGCTTCACCATAACCCGGTACATAGACACGAGAACCTAATGGAATGACACTTGGATCAACTGCGATAACACGTGCACCACCTGATAAAGCAATACCTGTCGCAGTAATACCTGAACATCCTTCACAATCAGCACCATAAGCCGTTGCTTCTACTGTTACTTGACGTCCTGAAACTGATGAATTTTCTGAACCTGATGTTGTTGGTTTATTATCTTCTTTTGTCCCAATTAATTCAATTTTTGATACAGGATTTTTAATTATTTTTTCATTTAATAATTGTTTACTTACTTGTTTATCATCTTCGTAAGTGACTCTAAACGTTTGTTGCATTTCGCCATTTTGTCCTTCTTGGCTAATTTTAGTTTCACCTTTAGATAGAGTATTATCTTCTTTTGTAGTTGTTTCAAAACCAACTAATTTATTTTCATTAACTTCTTTAACAACTACGCGTGTAATTTGGATTGTTTGACCTTCTTCAATTGCATCTGTTAAATTAACAGATATTTTATCATTTGCTGATAATACAATTTTCTCTTTATTTAAAAATTCTTCTACTGTATCAGCAGTCGTATAAGCAACTGTCGTTAAGCCACCCATTTTTAAATTGATTTTTTTAGCTTGCTTAACTTGAATTTTAATATCATCTTGCATAGGTGTTGTTAAAGCTGGTGTAACTTCATCGTGTGCATCAACTTCAATACCTTGTGCTTTTAATGCTTCTGCTACTGTTGTTACTTTTTCAGTATAATTAACTGAAACCCCTTCGTTTTCAATAGCATATGCCACTTTATCATGCTGACTTAAAGCATAACTTCCTACTGATGTTAACATTAACATTGATGCAATAACTAATTCTTTCTTTAAAACTGTCATAAATAATTTACTTCTTATTTAATTAAGAAATAAATTTCTTCACCTTCCTTTTGTTTATATATTAAATAATTTTTCTGCGTTTTTTGTTGTTATATTAGCAATTTCTTGATAAGTTGAATTTCTTAATTGTGCAATTTCTTCAGCAACTAATTTAACATGTGCGGGTTCATTGCGTTGTCCTCTATAAGGATGCGGCGTTAAATATGGCGCATCTGTTTCAATAAGCAATTTATCTAATGGCACTGCTTGTGCAACTGCTTTAGGCTGTTTAGCGTTTTTAAAAGTGACTGGCCCACCTAATGAAATATGAAAGTTAAGTGCTAAAGCTTGCTGCATTGATTCTACAGAACCACTAAAACTATGCATTACACCACCTACTTCATTAGCGCCTTCTTCTTTTAAAATAGTTAAACAATCGGCCATTGCTTCACGATTATGAATAATAATAGGTAATTTTAAACGTTTAGCTAATTGAATTTGCTGTCTGAACACTTTAGCTTGAATATCTTTCGGTGATTTATCCCAATGATAATCTAAACCTATTTCACCAATGGCTACTACTTTTTTATTTGTGACAGCAATACTTTCAATCCATTGTAATAATTCATCAGTTAAATCAATCGCATCTACTGGATGCCAACCAACAGCAATATGTATAAAATCATATTGTTCGGCTAATTTAACTGCACGTTCGATTGTTGCTTTATCAAAACCTACAACAAGCATTTTTTCTACATCATTAGCTTGCGCACGTTGAATGACTTCATTTAAGTCTTCATCATATTGATGAGCATTTAAATGCACATGTGTATCAATTAACATATGTGAACTCCTTTATTTATTCTACTTATACATCTTAAACTAAAAATTGATGTTATTCATCTCATCGTATTAACAGTTACATTACAAAAATATCTCATTATGTAATATTTTTAAAAAGATATTTTATTTGCCTTGCCACAACTCACTTAACACCCTATTCCTTTGTAATATTAGCGTAATAAATAATAAAAAAATGACAATTAAGTCATCGTGATTTGTGTAATTATACACATTTAAACTTAATCATCATCTTTATATTTTATTGATTTAACCATTGTTGAAATAATGTAACAAACATAGGTAAATTCATTTTTATTTGCTGTTGTGATAATTTATCTTTTAATATCACTTTATTTTGTTTCTTAATTAATTGAAAAATATTACCTGAAAACTCGTGTTGTGTGTCATCAGCAATAAACTCTTCAATTATATCTGAAAAATTATCTCCATCTGTTTGTAAAAAAGCATTGATTATATCTGCATGTGGATGTTCTACTAATAAATGTAAACCTTGTTGATTTGTTTGAAATTGATACATATAAACTCCTTTATTTAACATATTTTGGGAATGCTGAAATAATTTTATCGTTTTCATCTAAATACATTTGTACGGTAATACCTTCTTCAGTTGTACCATTATAAATATTACCACTTACAAATTTTTTATTATGGTAAGCTTCTTGAATGGCATCTACAACTTGTTGTGCTGACCAAGATTGTGGAAAGAACGTTGACATTGCTGTTTTTTTAACACCATTTTTTTCTACTTTACCACGATAAACACCATGACGGTCTAGTTTAGATTTTGTACCTTCTACAAGATGTGCATCTTTAGCTAATCCTTCGAAGTGTAAACCTGTAACTTCTCCTTGACGATTAGTTGTACCATAAAAAATATGTTCTAAAGCATGTTTATTAAAAATGTTTTCTGTTTTTAAATCTTTAATTGAGGTAATAGATACTGTAGATGTTTTGTCAACTGCAGTTGATGTAGACGTTGTTTGACCACAACCAACTAACAAAAATACCATCATCATTAAAATATATATTATTTTCTTCATATTATTCTCCTTTTAATTAATAATTGACATTATATCATATCATTAAAATGTTTTATATCCTTTAATGATTTAAAATCTTCATGTATAATAATTTTATTAATATTAAAGGAGGTCATTATGGCACAACATCACAATCAACCTGCTTTATGTCCTAAAGTTGAATATGCATTTACTATATTAGGAAAGAAATGGGTTGGTTTAATTATTTTAATCTTAAATCAAGCACCTCAAAGATTTTGTCAAATTGCAAATCAATTACCTATCAGTGAAAAAGTACTGTCACAAAGATTAAAAGAATTGGAATGTGCCAATATTATCAAACGTCAACCTAGCACTATTACAGCAATTCATAGTGAATATATACTAACTGAAAAAGGTCGTGCTATGCAGCCAATTATTAAAGAAGTTCAACATTGGGCAGATAAATGGACATCATAGGAGGAAAATTATGTTACAAGCTTATATAGGGACTTATACTAAACAAGGTAGTGAAGGCATTTATTTAATCAATATTTCTAATGAAGGAAAAGTAGCGAACATTACAACAGCAGCTAAAATAGAAAATCCTACTTATTTAGCACTATCAAATGATAAACAAGCATTATATAGTGTTGCCAAAGAAGGTGATAAAGGAGGCGTTGCCAGTTTTTCAATACAAAGTGACGGTACATTATTACCTTTATCATCAATTACTGAATTTGCAGCCCCGCCTTGTTTTGTAGCTATTAATTCTACAACAGATCAATTACTTGCTGCTAATTATCACACAGCAACTATAGATAGTTATGCTATTACACCTGATTATCATATTGATAAATTAAGTTCTCGCAGTCAACATCAAGGTTCTGGACCTCATAGTCGTCAAGAACAAGCACATGCACATTATGCTAATTTTACACCCGATAATCGTTGGATTTTAACTTGCGATTTAGGTACTGATGAAGTAACAACATACCAAATTGAACAACAGCAATTAATTGTTAAACAAACTTTTAAAGCAACACCTGGCAGTGGTCCACGCCATTTAATTATTGATCAACAACAACATTATGTGTACATAATGACTGAATTAACGTCACAAGTCATTGCTTGTCGTTTCGATAATCAAACAGGACAATTAACTGAATCACATTATTATGATACTTTACCTAATGATTTTACTGACATCAATAAAGGTAGTGCCATCCGACTTTCGCCAGATGGAAAATATCTATACGTGTCTAATCGCGGACAAGATGCCATTGTTATTTTTAAAGTTAATGGTTTACAACTTACTAAAGTTGACACAATTAGTACTTATGGTCAAGGTCCACGTGATTTTAATATTAGTCCAGATGGTCAATTTGCTATCGCCACAAATGAAAATAGTCATACAATTACAGTTTATAAAGTGTCAACTGACACAGGAAAATTAACAGTCAGTGATGATTCAGTAACTATTCCTGAACCAGTTAGTGTTATTTTCAAATAGTACTTACTAATTTTTGTCACAAAATATTAATAGAAAACGTTTTATGCTAACTTAAGGTACAACTATTATGTTGCAATCGCTTACTGATTATGATATTATCAATTCCGTATAATTATATTGTACTAATCATAAAACAAAGGAGGTATTTAGATGATAGGAATCATCATTGCAACTCACGGTGAATTTGCTCATGGTATTAAACAATCTGGCGCTATGATTTTTGGTGAACAAGAAAAAGTAGCTTCTGTTGCGTTTATGCCTAACGAAGGACCAGAAGATTTAAGAAGAAAACTTCAAGAGGCTATCGAACAAGTAGATGCTAAAGAAATTTTATTCTTAGTAGATTTATGGGGAGGTAGCCCATTTAATCAAGCTAATCTTTTATTTGAAGAAAATCCACAATCACGTGCGATCGTTGCTGGATTAAGTTTACCAATGTTAATCGAAGCGTATGCAAGTCGTTTTTCAATGACAACTGCGCATGATGTAGCGAAAGCTATTGCACCCACAGCTATTGATGGTGTTAAAGTAAAACCAGAAACATTACAACCACAACAAGTGGCTACAGAAACAGCTGCACCAACAGCTACAGGTGGTACTATTCCAGAAGGCACTGTACTTGGTGACGGTGAAATTAAATTTGTATTAGCACGTATTGATACACGTTTACTTCACGGACAAGTCGCAACAAGTTGGACAAAAGCAACACAACCCGACAGAATTATTGTCGTATCTGATGCTGTGTCAAAAGATAATTTACGTAAACAATTAATTGAACAAGCAGCTCCTCCAGGAGTTCGTGCGCACGTTATTCCATTAGATAAATTAGTTGAAGTTTCTAAAGATCCACGTTTTGGGGACACAAAAGCGTTATTATTATTCGAAAATCCACAAGATGCCTTATATGTTATCGAAAAAGGCGTTAAAATTCCTGAACTTAATGTTGGATCAATGGCTCACTCAACAGGTAAAGTGTTAGTGAATACTGTATTATCGATGGATCAACATGATGTTGACACATTTAAAAAATTAGCTGATTTAGGCGTTAAATTCGACGTCCGTAAAGTCGTTGCTGATAAACCTGAAGATTTATTCAAATTAATTTCATCAAAAGCCAAAGATGGCTTAAAATTTTAAAATTATAGGAGGTTATTATGGACTTTAGTATTCTTACAATTATACTTGTCCTTATCGTTGCTTTCTTAGCTGGAATGGAAGGTGTTTTAGACCAATTCCAATTCCACCAACCAATTATTGCATGTTCATTAATCGGTTTAGCAACAGGACATTTAACAGAATGTATTATTTTAGGTGGTGCCCTACAATTATTAGCACTAGGTTGGGCAAATATTGGTGCAGCTATTGCACCAGATGCAGCCTTGGCGTCAGTTGCTTCGGCAATTATTTTCGTTAAAGCAGCTAACTTTACAGCCGATGGTCGTAGTGTAGCTATTGGTGCAGCAATTACTTTAGCAACAGTTGGTTTAGTTTTAACAATGGTTGTACGTACTTTATCTGTTGTTATTGTTCACCAAGCTGACCGTGCTGCTGAGCAAGGTAATTTCCGTGGTGTTGAATTTTGGCACATTGTAGCATTATGTTGCCAAGGTTTACGTATTGCTATTCCTGCTGGATTATTATTATTTATTCCAGCTGAAACAATTCAACACGGCTTAAGCTTATTACCTGCATGGTTCTCAGAAGGTATGACTATCGGTGGTGGTTTTGTTGTTGCCGTAGGTTATGCTATGGTAATTAACTTAATGGCAACTAAAGAAGTATGGCCTTTCTTCTTCCTTGGTTTTGCTTTAGCACCATTAGGACAATTAACATTAATCGCAACTGGTATTATCGGTGTATGTTTAGCAATCATTTACTTAAACCTTTCTAAAAATAAAGGTGGCGGTAATGGTGGTGGCGGCACATCATCAGGTGACCCACTAGGCGACATTTTAAACAATTATTAATACGGAGGAACGACACATGGAAAACAAACAAATTACATTAACGAAAAAAGAACGCCGTAGTGTAATGTTACGTTCTCAGTTCCTTCAAGGGTCATGGAACTATGAACGTATGCAAAACGGTGGTTGGGCTTTCTCATTAATCCCAGCATTGAAAAAATTATATCCAAATAAAGATGATGCTTCTCAAGCATTAAAACGTCATTTAGAATTTTTCAACACTCACCCTTATATCGCAGCACCAATTTTAGGTGTAACATTAGCACTTGAAGAAGACCGTGCGAATGGTGTAGAAATCGACGATGCTGCTATTCAAGGGGTTAAAGTTGGTATGATGGGACCTTTAGCAGGTATTGGTGACCCAGTATTCTGGTTTACAGTACGTCCAATCTTAGGTGCTATTGCTGCATCTTTAGCAACAAGTGGGTCAATTCTTGCACCATTATTTTTCTTCATCGTATGGAATGCCTTACGTATGGGATTCTTATGGTTTACACAAGAATTTGGTTATAAACAAGGTTCTGAAATTACTAAAGACTTATCTGGTGGTATCTTACAAACAATCACTAAAGGGGCATCCATCTTAGGGATGTTTGTAATGGGTATTTTAGTTCAACGTTGGACAAACGTCAGCTTTGCACCAGTAGTTTCTAAAGTACCATTATCAGAAGGTGCTTATATCCAATTTCCTCAAGGCAATGTAGATGGTACAAAACTACAAGAAATTTTAGGTCAAGTAGCTGGTGGCTTATCACTTTCACCAGAAAAAGTAACAACATTACAACAAAACCTTGATATGTTAATTCCAGGTTTAGCCGCATTATTATTAACATTCTTCTGTATGTGGTTACTTAAGAAGAAAGTTAATGCTATTGTCATTATCTTTGGATTATTTGCAGTAGGTATTATTGGTCATGCTGTAGGTATTTTCTAATATAAAACTAAGAGGTGGAAGAGAGCTATCTTCCACTTCTTATTATTTATCAATATGGAGGTAAAATATGGCGCTTTCACAAAATACTAAAGTTTTATTTACAACAAAAGCTAATATAATGACAGGTAGTTTTGGTAGTAAACATGGAGATATTCTTATAGGTGATAAAGCCTTTGAATTTTATAATCGTCGCAATCCTAATGATTACTTACAAATACCTTGGCAAGAAATTACATTAGTACGTGCACAAATATTCTTTAAAGATACTTATATTCGTGGCTTCTTTATTGATACTAAGCAAGCTGGTTCTTATAACTTTGTTGTTAAAGAGGCTGGTAAAACATTAAAAATCATGCGAGACATTATTGGTAATGAAAAAATTGTACGCAGTAAACCTGCCTTTTCATTTAAAAATATATTTAAGCGAGGATAAATTATGCAACCTATTTTTTTACAACCTGTACTTCAAGAAAAAATTTGGGGTGGACAAAAATTACATAGTCAATTTGGTTTACAACTACCTAGTCATAATATTGGAGAAGCTTGGTGTATTAGTGCACATCCTCATGGTGTGTCACAAATTACATTTCCTAAGCAATATGCTGGTTTAGGTTTAAATGAACTTTATGAGCAAGCACCACAATTATTTGGTAGCCAGCATCCTACACCTTTTCCTTTACTAATTAAAATTTTAGATGCTAAAGAAGATTTATCAGTTCAAGTACATCCAGATGATGCTTATGGTTTAACTCATGAAGGTGAATTAGGAAAAACTGAATGTTGGTATATTATTTCAGCTGACGAAGATGCTAAAATTATTTATGGTCACCATGCACAATCTAAAGCACAATTCTTAGACATGGTAGCACAAGGCGCATGGCAAGACTTATTAATAGAAGTACCCGTTAAAGCAGGTGATTTCTTTGATGTGCCGGCCGGCACTATTCATGCTATCGGTTCGGGTTGTGTCATTTTAGAAACACAACAAAATTCTGATACTACTTATCGTGTTTACGATTATGATCGTTTAGATGACCAAGGTCAAGCACGAGAATTACATATTCAACAATCAGCTGATGTCACACATTACCCAAGTCAAACACCAACTAATAAACCTACTATTATATCACAGCAAGGTGGAACAATTATTCATTATTTAACTAATGAATTTTTCAGTGTTTATAAGTGGCAAGTGACTGAACAAATGCACATTGATTTAACAGCTGACTATACTTTAGCCACTGTTATTGCAGGTGAAGGTACACTAACTATCAATAATATAGATTATCCACTACATTTAGCAGATTCATTCATCATTCCAAACGGTATTAAAGAAATAACAATTAAAGGTCAGATTGAATTAATTATCTCAAATGTAGAATAATAAAATAGGATGTAAGACAATTAATGTACTCATTGTCTTACATCCTATTTTTTTGTCAACACTCTTATATATTAAATTATTTTTGTAAATGAATAATTTGATTAGCATATTGATCGAATTCATCTTTATGTGAAATTACAAGTAATGCCATATTATATTTTTTAGCAAATTGAATAATATTATGCGCAAGTTTTTGAGATAATTCTAAATTTAAGGCACTGGTTACTTCATCAAGAATCAACACATCAGGTGTTTGAATTAAAATTCTAGCAAGATTAATTCTTTGTTTTTCACCACCACTTAAATTATTTCCTTGTTCTTCAATAAATTTATCTTTTAATTGTTCAATGCAACATAATTGCATCACTTCATTTAATAAATTTGTTTCAGGCACATTAAAAATAATATTTTCTTGTAACGTGCCTTTAAACAATAAAGCTTGTTGGTTAACACGCATGATACGATTAAATATAACAGATTGATCAATCGTTGCTAAATTTTTACCATTCCATTCTACATAGCTGTTAGGAATAATTTGTTGAATTAAATTTGCAATAGTCGTCTTACCGACACCACTATTACCTTTAATCACTATAATATCATTAGGTTGAAGATCAAATGATACAGCTAAACTTTGATGACTAGCATCATTTTTAACAATATCAACTTTCATTGTTTCTAAGGCACTTAATTCTTGTTTAGGTGTTGATGTCTCACCTTCAAAAAGATATTTTAATTTTTGAATTGTTTTATGTGCGACTTGTCTTTGATTAATTTGTTCAGATATTGTACGAATAGGTTCATCTAACATTTTTGTTAATGAAAAAATTGCCATAATTGCACCTACACTTAGTTGATGTTTTATCACAAAATAAGCTGCTAATATGATTGCGACAATTGGAATAATAAACGCAATAAATGCAGAAGTACTGACAAATGAAGCAAATATTAATGCTAAGCGCTGATTTAGTTTTAATCTTTGTGTTAATAATTGATGCGTCACTTTATCTTGAAAATAAGTTTCTTGATGTAATTGTTTAATATCAAAAATACTAAAAAATGATTGTAAAATAGATTGATTAATATTAGCATTCATTTGTTGATCTTTATCATAGATTTTAGCAATATTTTTACTAATCCATTTAATAAAAATAAAGCATATCGTAATTAATAACACAATAACTATTGTAATCATTAAATGATATTTGACAAGTAAACACAATGTTGTAATTAAAACAATACTTTGCGTAATTAATACGACGATACCTTGTGCATACCATGATGATATGAATTGTGCTTCATTCGTAATCTTTGACAATAGATTACCTTTATCATTGTCATTAAAAAATGATAGTGGTTGTTTTAAAATATGTTTATAAATGGCATCCATTAATCGAAAATGGCCTGTAAACCATATTTGTCTTAAAGAAAGTTGTGTTAGAAAAATAAATATTAAATAACCAATTGTAAAAATAATAATATGATTTAATAACTGATAAATTTGTGTGCTATCATTGATAATGATCACATCAATTAATCTTTGTATTAAGTAAATTAAATATAAACTTAATCCGGTTCTTATCATTGAACATATTATTGTACTGACTTGTAATAATCTTAAAGGTTTAAATACTGATATCATTTTACTATTCATTCTAACTCCCTTCTGACTACCCTATTTACCACGTGCCACTCTAAACATCATATACCCTGCTAAGAAAATAATCATGTAACCTAAAATACTCCATACATCTGGCATTTGATCAAAAATAATTAAACTGAATAGTGCTGAAAAAACAACAGAGAAGTAAGTATAGATTGATACATCTTTAGCAGCTGCATATTGATAACCAAAAGTCACACCAAATTGACCTAATGTTGCTGCTAACCCTGAACATAATAAATAAATTAATTGTTGCCACGTCATAGATTGATAATTAATTAACATTAAAGGACCTAATATAATAACAGATACCGTTGAAAAATAAAATACGATAGTATGCCCTGATTCTTTATTAGCTAAAATACGCAAACATAAATAAGCACTAGCAGCTGATAAAGCACCGAATAAACCAATTATATATGATGAATCAAACGCACCTAGTACAGGTTTAATAATAAATAATGTACCTGTAAATGCAATGATACAACCTAAAATCTGTATTTTTGTTGGATGTTCTTTTAAAAAAATAGCTGATAATATAATTAAAATAAATGGTGATAATTTATTTAACATATCTGAATCACTTAATACTAAATGATCTATCGCATAAAAATTTAATAAAACACCTATTATGCCTAAAATAGATCTTAAAATTAACCAGTGTTGATGTCTTAATTGCCCAATCAAAGGTGCTCTATATTTAACGATCATCATCAAAGCCACAACACAAGCCACTAAATTTCTAAAAAATGCCTTTTGAACAACTGGTAAATCACCTGATAATTTGACAAATAGTCCCATAAGTGAAAATCCTAAGGCTGATGCCAAGATCCATAACATACCTTTAGTTTTATTTAACATAACACTCCCCTTTGCTATCATTTGTTACTATTTAGTATGCTTATATTGTATACTGTCATCGATATATTATCAAATGATTTATTTTTGAATTTTCAGAATTTTATTTCTCCCGTTTCAAGCGCTAGCTCTTTTGTTAATTGTGTTCTTAAATTAAAACAATCTTCTATACTATCTCCAACAACATATGCAAAACCTAACATGGCAGCTGTACCACTATGTGGATCTATTTTATCTCCCTTACTTTTAAAAATAAACCCTTCTTTAACATTCTCCTCATTAAAACTAGGTAAAATTTTATTAATATGCTTAATTTCTAAACATTGATTACTCAATGTTTGAAATGAGAAAAATGCAGCATGGCGATGAAAACCAGTGAATGGTTGAACTGCATGACCTAAATAAGCTTCTACTACTTGAGCTATAATTGGATATGATGAAGCTGTTTGAATTAAATAAGGTACTGGTCCACCTAATCTCGGATTAAATTCAATAAGTTTTGGCCCTTCATTAGTTAATTTCAATTCTATATGTGTCGCACCATGAGTAAAATTCAAAGCTTTAATAACTGCTTCTGCTGCATCAAATAATAATTTTTGTAATTGTTTTTTCAAAGGTGCTGGTTCAACTAAACCTGTTTCTCTAAAAGGTTTGGCGATAAATGGTTTAGCTGACACTGTTAAATGTGTAATATGGCCTTCCGATACTAACGATTCAACACTAACATAATCATCAAATTTATCATTTTGATTGCCATACCATTCTGAACCTTCAAAATAAGTTTCTATCAAAAACTCGGTATTAAAAAATGATTGATTTTTTAACTCTACATACAGTGATTCGAATGCTGTTAAATCCTCAACTTTTTTTACCATTCTACTACCTGCCATAGAAATTGGTTTAATAATGCCTGGGAACTTAAAAGTTTGACGAATAGTTTCTAAATTATCATCATTTAATAAATAACATTGGCCACATAAATGTGGGGCATTTTGACTGACTTGTAATCTTTGATAATATTTATTTGTAATATTTTTGATTTGCTGATATTGATTTTTCAAACCTAATTGTTCTTTTAATTGCTCAACTGGTACAATTAAATCTTCGGCATAAGCGACAATCATATCAATTGGGTTATCCATCGCAAATTGTTGTGCTTTAGCTATTAAGTCTGACTTATCTGGTACTTCTAGCCATTGAAAATCATTATACTGTGCTTGACACAAATTAAATTTATTGATCATCGCAGGTGATACTGGTTTTTGATAAATGATAGTAAAATTATAAGATGTCGCAGACAAATCAGCTAAGTAAATATTAGGGTCTATATCATTAATTATAATAATTATATTTTTCATTGTGCTCTCCTTAATTTATGTTTTATTAAATCGCTTCATATGTTACTGTTAATTGTTTATCTACTGTTGCCATATCTTTGAGTAATGCTTCAATATTAGTACTTTCTAAGTAATATAAGCCTAATAAATCTTCTATACCTCGATATGAGCTCACTTGATCACCGACTTGTTTAATTGGAATAACTAATGTTATAGAATTAATTTGCTGTATATTATTAAAATCTATTTGTTTAATTTGCCATTGACCTTCCGGACAATGACTGATTTTAGAAGCGGCATATTTTTTAAATTCAATATTTGTATTAATGGGTAAACCTAGACTTAATTTTGCCATTTCTACAAATAAATCATATTGCCCTTCGGTCGCATTTTTTAATCTAAAAGGGACTGTCCCCCTGGACGTCCATTCACTTCAATAATTTTAGGACCTTGTGATGTAAATTTAATTTCAGTATGTGTTACTAAATTATCTACTTGTAATGCGGTTAATGCTCTAGTTGTAATAGCAAACACCGCTTCAAGTTTATCGGCAGGTAAGCTACTCGGTAAAATATAACCACTCTCTCTAAATGGTGTAACAAGTTTTGTTCTATCACTGACTGCAATATGATGAATTTGACCATCTTGAACAATACTTTCTACACTACAATAATCTGCTAAATCCATATGATGATGCCACGCTTGACCAATCATTAGTTCTTCTAAATTAAAAGTTGAATCTACGTTTTCTAAAATAATATTTTGATAATTATTTTGTGCTTGTTGATAAGCCCTATGTAATTGTTGAATATTATTTACTTGTACGATACCATAACCGCCACCACCATAATTTGGTTTAAAAATAGCTGGAAATCCAATATATGCACTAGCTTATTGTAAATCATCTATCTGCTTAATTTCAAAAAATTTAGGAATAGGAACATGATATTGTTTTAGTAATTGACGTTGTTTTTGTTTGTCTTGTAATGCCATAATTGTTTGATGAGACATTGCACTTCTACCAATATATTTATTTAAGTCATTACATACTTTAACTAACATTTCTGCAAAAGTTAAAATACCATCTAAAGTTTCATAATCATGATATTTTTTGACTTGCATTAATAAATCATGTTCATTTTGACATTCAATACCATCTTTTCCGACAATGTCTTCATATATTTTATTTAATGTATGATTAGTTTTAGATTTAATATAGAAAGCAATGATGTTAATATTTGTAAGTGTCTGTAAACTAGGATAAATTAAATCTGGTGCAGTACCTGCATGATGTAGTAATAATGCTAATTTTTTCATAATCGTCTCCTCCCCTAGATTACAATTATATTTAAAATAGATATAATTATTATATTCCTTTGATTATCATTTTTCAATTAATTTTAGTGTAAATTTTTCTTTTTTAATCAACAAATAAAAAAACTCTTCATGACAAAATTGTCATGAAGAGCTAGATCTATAGACTATTCTTTTAACCCCCATTAATCGAATAGCTATAGATTAATTATTTTTTTAAGTTATAGAATGATTTTAAGCCTAAGTATTCTGCTTTAGTGCCTAATTGATCTTCAATACGTAATAATTGGTTGTATTTAGCAATACGGTCTGTACGGCTAAGTGAACCTGTTTTAATTTGTCCTGCATTTGTTGCAACTGCAATATCAGCAATTGTTGCATCTTCTGTTTCACCAGAACGGTGAGAAATAACAGCTGTGTAACCAGCGCGTTTTGCCATTTCAATTGCGTTAAATGTTTCAGTTAATGTACCGATTTGGTTAACTTTAATTAAAATTGAATTACTGATGTTGTTTTCGATACCTTTAGATAAGATTTTTGTATTTGTTACAAATAAATCATCACCTACTAATTGTACACGGTCACCAACACGTTCAGTTAATAATTTCCAACCGTCCCAGTCATTTTCATCCATACCATCTTCAATTGAAAGAATTGGATATTTGTTAACTAATTCTTCTAAATAATCAACTTGTTCAGCAGCTGTACGTTTCTTACCGCCTTCACCTTCAAATTTAGCATAGTTGTAAATACCGTCTTCATAGAATTCTGATGAAGCACAGTCAAATCCTAAGAATACATCTTTACCTGGCTCTAAACCAGCTGCCTTAATGGCTTCTAAAATTGTTTCTACTGCATCTTCTGTCCCTGCAAATGTTGGTGCAAAACCACCTTCATCACCTACAGCAGTTGATAAACCACGACCATGTAAAATTTTAGCTAAGTTGTGGAATACTTCAGCACCCCAACGTAAAGCTTCTTTAAATGTTGGTGCACCTACTGGTAAAATCATAAACTCTTGGAATGCAATCGGTGCATCAGAGTGAGAACCACCATTAACAATGTTCATCATTGGCACTGGTAATTGTGTTGTGTTAAAACCACCTAAGTAACGGTATAATGGTACATCTAAGAAATCTGCTGCTGCATAAGCAACGGCCATAGAAACACCTAAAATAGCATTAGCACCTAAGCGACCTTTGTTGTCTGTGCCATCTAATTCGATCATTGCATTATCAATACCTACTTGATCAAAAATATCAAATTTACCTTCTAATAAAGGTGCAATTTCATCATTAACATTGGCAACGGCTTTAGATACACCTTTACCTAAATAACGTGATTTATCACCGTCACGTAATTCAACAGCTTCATGTTCACCAGTTGAAGCACCTGATGGTACTAAAGCACGACCAAATGCACCTGAAGCAGTTGCAACTTCAACTTCGATTGTTGGGTTACCACGTGAGTCTAAAACTTCACGTGCGTAAACTTCTGTAATATATTCTTTATAAAATTTTGACATATTATATGTTCTCCTTGTAAATAAAATATGATTGACACTTGTTCAAGGCGTCATTATTTTTCAATTAATGTTTGTCCAGTCATTTCTGCTGGTTGTTCAATATTTAATAAGTCTAACATTGTAGGTGCTAAATCGGCTAAACGACCGCCACTACGTAATGTTACACCTTCTTTAGTAACAATAACAGGCACTGGATTAGTTGTATGTGCTGTCATTGGATTACCTTCTAATGTTGTCACTTCATCAGAGTTACCATGATCGGCTGTGATAATAGCATAACCACCTTTAGATAAAATTAAATCAACAACTTCACCTAAACATTTATCTACAGCTTCAATTGCTTTAACTGTTGGCTCTAACATCCCACTGTGCCCTACCATATCTGGGTTGGCAAAGTTTAAAATAATAGCATCCAATGTATCTTCATTAATAGCTTTAACTAAAGCATCTTTAACTTCGTAAGCACTCATCTCTGGTTTCAAATCATAAGTGGCAACTTTTGGAGAAGGAATTAGAATACGTGATTCACCTTCAAACTCTTCATGACGACCACCACTCATAAAGAAAGTAACATGTGGATATTTTTCTGTTTCAGCAATACGTAATTGTGTTTTATGTGCATTTGATAACACTTCACCAATTGTATTTTTTAAATCTTCTTTTTTGAAAGCAATTTCTGCTAAAACATCTTCACTATAAATTGTAAAAGTTACTAATTTTAAATCTTGTGGATAATCTGCACCACGATCAAAACCATCAAATTGTGGATTTGATAAGGCTGTACCTAATTGAATCGCACGGTCTGGTCGGAAGTTAAAGAAAATAACTGAATCACCAGACTCAATTTGTGCAACTGGTTGATCTTTATCATCAGTAATAACAAATGGTACGACAAATTCATCATAAACTTCTGTTTTATAAGATGCTTCAATACCTTCAACTGCTGATGAGAATTTTGGTCCACGACCAGCTGTCATTGCTTCATAAGCTAGTGCAACACGTTCCCAGCGTTTATCACGATCCATCGCATAGTATCGACCAGCAATTGTTGCAAATTGACCTACACCAATTTCTTTAAATACTTCTTGTGAATGTTTAACAAACTCTAAACCAGATGAAGGAGCAACATCACGACCATCTAAGAAGCCGTGAACATAAACTTTCTCTAAATCATATTGTTTAGCTAAGCGTAATAAAGCGAATAAATGTTCATAATGAGAATGGACACCACCATCCGAAATTAAGCCCATTAAATGTAAAGCTTTACCACTTTCTTTAGCAGTTTTTACCGCATTCACTAATTCTGGAATTTCATAAAATCCGCCTTCACGAATTGCAATATTAATACGTGTTAATGATTGATAAACAATACGTCCCGCACCAATATTTAAATGTCCAACTTCTGAATTTCCCATTTGGCCATCAGGTAAACCTACATCTTCACCACTGGCTTTTAATTCATTATGTGGATATTTTGCATAATAACGATCAAAATTAGGTTTATTAGCAGCCTTAACTGCATTACCATATGTTTCTTCACGATTTGCAAAACCATCTAAAATAATTAACGCAACTGGAGATTTTGTCATTATTTACCACCTTCTAATAATGCTAAGAATGAATCTACTTCTAATGAAGCACCACCTACTAATGCACCATCTACATCTGGGCAAGCCATGTATTCTGCCACATTTTCAGGTTTTACTGAACCACCGTATTGTACACGTACAGCATCTGCCGCCTCTTGACCGAATTTATTTGCTACAACTTGACGTACTGTGTGACACATGTTCTGTGCATCTTCAGTTGTTGCTGATTTACCTGTACCGATTGCCCAAATTGGTTCATAAGCAATCACTGTTGCTTTAACTTGTTCTACTGATAAACCTTCTAAGTCTGCTTCTACTTGTTTGGCGACAACTTCGCCTGCTTGATCTGCTTCGTATTGTTCTAAAGTTTCACCACAACAAACAATAGGAATTAAACCATTATTAAATGCAGCATGTACTTTTTTATTGATTAGTTCATCTGTTTCACCGAAATATTCACGACGTTCAGAATGTCCTAAAACAACATATTTAACACCTAAGTCAGCTAATGCAGCGGGTGAAGTTTCACCTGTGAAAGCACCTGCGTTTTCAAAGTGTGCATTTTGTGCACCAATTTGCAAATCAGTGCCTTTAGCGACTTCCATTAATGTTGCCAATTGAAGTGCTGGTGCACAAATGACAGCATCTACCTCTAATGCTGAAGGTACTTTTGTTGCGACTGCTTGTGCAAAGCTTAAAGCTTCTGCAACAGTTTTATTCATTTTCCAGTTACCTGCAATAATTGGTTTTCTCATGAGGAGAAACCTCCTTTGTTTTATTTCTTGTCTTATTTATCAGATAGTGCAACAACACCTGGTAGTTGTTTACCTTCTAAATATTCTAATGATGCACCACCACCAGTTGAAATGTGTGAGAATTTATCAGCAAAACCTAATTGGATAGCTGCTGTTGCTGAATCACCACCACCAATGATTGTATTTGCATTTGATAAATTAGCAATTGCTTCACACACACCGATTGTACCTTTAGCATAATTTGACATTTCAAATACACCCATAGGCCCATTCCATACAACTGTTTTTGCATCTTTTAATTCATTAGCAAATAATTCAATTGATTTTGGTCCGATGTCTAAGCCCATTTCGTCATCAGATAAAGCATCTACAGCTACAGCACGAAACTCAACATCATTACTGAATTCTTTTGCTGCAATTGTATCTACTGGTAAAATTAATTTATTACCTGCTTTAGCTAATAATTCTTTAGCATAGTCTAATTTATCTTCTTCACATAAAGACTTACCTGTATTGAAGCCTTGTGCACGTAAGAAAGTAAACATCATCCCACCACCGATAAGAATTTTATCAGCTTTATCAATTAAGTTTTCAATAACAGCAATTTTATCTGATACTTTTGACCCACCTAAGATGGCTACTAATGGACGTTCTGGATTATCTACCGCACCACCGATAAACTTAATTTCTTTTTCAACTAAGAAACCTGCCACAGCATTACCTTCTCCAATATTCGAAGAGATACCGACATTTGATGCATGTGCACGGTGTGCTGTTCCAAAAGCATCATTAACAAAAACATCACCTAAAGACGCCCAATATTTACCTAATTCAGGATCATTTTTAGATTCTTTTTTGCCATCAATATCTTCAAAACGTGTGTTTTCAAACATTAAAATTTCGCCATCTTTTAATTCATTAATTGCTGTTTCTAATGCTTCACCACGTGTTTGTGCAACAAATTTCACTTGCTGACCGATGACTTCAGATAAACGTTCAGCAACTGGTGCTAAAGATTTACCTTCTTTATCAGCTTCTTCTTTAACACGACCTAAGTGAGAAAATGCTATTACTTTAGCACCTTGTTCTAACGCATATTGAATTGTTGGTGCTGCTGCAGTAATACGATTATCATTTGTAATGACACCATCTTTTAATGGCACATTAAAATCCACACGCATTAATACTTTTTTGCCTTGTAAATTACCTAAATCTTTAATTGATTTTTTTGCCATTGGTTGATTCCTCCAAAAATAATAAGCAAGAAAGCGGAGTTAATGTTCCTCCGCTATTCACTTTTATTAAGTTAATTATTTAATTAATGATGCAAAATATTTTAAAGTACGTACTAATTGTGATGTATACGACATTTCATTGTCATACCAAGCAACAGTTTTCACTAATTGCTTACCGTCTACAGTCATTACTTTTGTTTGAGTTGCATCAAATAATGAACCGAAACCAATACCTACGATATCAGAAGATACTAATGGTTCTTCAGTGTAACCATAAGATTCGTTAGCAGCTTCTTTCATAGCAGCATTAATTTCTTCAGCTGTTACTGATTTTTCTAATACTGTTACTAATTCTGTTAATGAACCAGTTGGTACTGGTACACGTTGTGCAGCACCGTCTAATTTACCGTTTAATGCTGGAATAACTAAACCGATTGCTTTTGCAGCACCTGTTGAGTTAGGTACGATGTTTGCTGCAGCAGCACGCGCACGACGGAAGTCACCATTACGGTGTGGTGCATCTAAAGTATTTTGGTCACCAGTGTAAGCGTGGATTGTTGTCATTAAACCTTCTACAACACCAAATTTATCGTTTAATGTTTTAGCCATTGGTGCTAAACAGTTAGTTGTACATGAAGCACCTGAAATTACTGTTTCAGAACCATCTAAAATATCGTGGTTTACGTTGTAAACGATTGTTTTAATATCGTTACCACCTGGTGCAGAAATAACTACTTTTTTAGCACCAGCTTTGATATGTGATTCTGCTTTTTCTTTTGAAGTAAAGAAACCAGTACATTCTAAAACAACATCTACATCTAATTCTCCCCATGGTAATTCTTCAGGATTTGCATTTGCAAATGCTTTAATTTCTTTACCATTAACAATGATTGCACCTTCTTTTAATTCTGCAGTACCGTTAAAACGACCTTGTGTTGTGTCATATTTAAATAAGTGTACTAACATATCTGCTGGTGTTAAGTCGTTAATTGCTACAACTTCAATACCTTCTGTTTCAACGATTTTACGTAATGCTAAACGACCTATACGACCGAAACCATTAATTGCTACTTTTACTGCCATGTGAGTGGCCTCCTTAAATTTTTTAATTTTTTATTTCAAAAGGACTAATGCCTTTTAAAAGCTCATTTGCCGCACCTTCATCTGTAACTAATACGGTATGAATAGGTGCTTGATGTAAATAAGCATCAATTGCTTGTGCCTTATGCTTACCACCTGCTACTGCAAAAATGTGTTCATGACTTGCAAGATCTTCCAATTGCAAACCAATTGTACGCAATTTATAAATCACTTTACCTTCACGATTTAAATAACAACCGAAGGCTTCTCCGACAGCTTGATTTTGTTTTAAAAAATCAACAATACTTTTTGCTGTATTACGTCGTTTAGCCATTTTCATTGCATCTCCAATGCCATGAATAATAATATTAGATTGTTTAATATTATTAAGCACATTCACTACCGAAGGCTCATTTACAAGTTTATCATATGTTGTAGGCGATACCGTATCAGGCACATATAACATTTGATAATTACCACCTGTTTTAAAAGCCATAGTCGAAGCAATTTGATTCGCTTGATAATTAGGATTACCACCTAAACCACCTCGTGCTGCTGTAAAAACAATATGTTGTAACGCTTCTTCTTGCGAAATTGATTTAGCTACTTCTGCTAATGTCGAACCACCTGTTACGGCAACAATATCAAAAGATTTTAACATAGCTTGAATTGATTTAGCTGCTAATTGTGCAAATGCTTCAAAAGTACTTTGTTTTTCATCAATATCTCCTGGAGAAATGATAACATTTTTAATATTATAATGTACTTTTAATTGTTGTTCTTTTAAGCTAATATCTGTAAAATTCTTCATAATATGCTGCATAGCTTCGACAATTTCTTCGCCTTGTCGTGTTAAAAACATACCATTTTGCATAGTAACGAGTAACTTTTGCGATTTTAAATCATTTATTTCTGTTCTTAGCTGTCTTTCTGTCATATTTAAATGATCAGCTAATAATCTTCGACCTACAGGTTGCATAAGAAAAATTGCTTGAAGCACATGATATCTTTTATACATTTTTTGCACTATATCAGGAATAAGACGTCTTTGAATTTCTATCAATTCTAACATATAATCACTCCTTAATATAAGCTGGTCATATAACGTCCCACGTGGACATTTTGCGACCAATAATGTTTAAAAAAATAGCAATTAAGCTCTTACATCTTTATTTTAACACAATATATATATTTTTCAAATAAAATAAATACATTTGAAAAAATTATCTCTGCTACTGTTCACAATAATGTCGCATTTTACAACGCTTTTCATAAATTTATGAGAACATAGCAACCCGACTTTTCACAAGTCGGGTTGCTAACTAATCTCTATCTTCTTTACTATAATTATAAATATTAATGACTTTGTTGGTTTCTAATGATGGGAATTGCGTTAATACAATAAAACCTGAACTAATAAAGATCATTACTTGAAGCAGTATGTTCGTTAATACAAATTTTATCTTCATTATTCTACCTCTCTCTGTATTGTTAAAATTTTATCCATTCTTGCGTACACGTCAGAAAAATGTATGGCGATGATAATATTTTATTGTCTTTTTCCATCTACTGAAGCTGTAGACTCATCCGCTACCACCATGTGATGCTTCTACAATTCTCTTAGCTAACATCAAATGATGATTTTTAATATACTGTTGTAGCATTTGTGCAAAATCTACTGTCAATTTATCTACAACGATGACTTCTCTACAACCACCTAAAATCTCACTTTTATGTGCATTGATAAATATATTACCTAGAATAGTAATTAATAATAATGTTACAACAACGATTAGCTTTTTCAATCGATTATACATGGTACACCGCATTTTTAATTGACATCATTAGCTAAAGCAATAACAGAAAATATTTTATACATATCTGAAAAACCTTATTTGAAAGTGCAATATAAATTAAAAATTCTAAAAATTCTAAAAAATAAATTGACAGAATCTTACATATTTTATACAATTAAAATATACTTATTCAACATAATTATTATACAGAAAGGAATGGAACTATGAAGAAAATATTTATTTTACTATTAGTCACTCTTATCGCATTCGCAGGATTAGGTATATCTGAATCTTCAGCTCACGCTGCCAAACTAGATAGATATTGGTATACTTATACACCAAATTATCCACCTTTCGTTGAAGCACCATATAGTATTTACATTCATGAAAATATACATGGACAGTGTATGCATGGTCATATTACTGAGACTGTAGATATGGGAGATTGGAAAAGATATGAAGGATATTTATATCCTTGTAAAAAAGCTATCCCAATACCTTCTTTTAAACAACCTAAGTTAGAATTAAAATAAGGAGATGAGATCATGTTTAAAAAACTATTATCACTAATATGTTTATTATTTTTGTTTACTAACAATGTCTATGCCTTTGAAACAAATGCTGTAACAACTAGTGCCACTTCTAAATATGTCAACAATATATTTAGACCTTTTCCGTCTGGTTTGTTTAACCCTGGTAGTTGTCCTTCTAACATATCATATTACGATGGACAGTATACAGGATCTCTTTTCTTAAATCATTATTCAAGAGAAAGAATTAGTAACAATAATTTTACATGGCATTGTTATTACAGCGGTACAGTTTACTCTACACCTTTTGTTCCCCTATCAGCTCCATTGGTAGATAAATGATGAAAAAAATATTTATTTTACTATGCTTATCTTTATTTTTAATAGGTTGTACTAAGCAATCTACTTTGAAAGGTTACTATTTCAATGGTAATTCAGACCTTTATGGTATGCACGATATACGAATCATTTATGCTGACGATACCAATATTATTAATATAGAAAATGATAACAATATTTTCTATACTGAAGAAAACAAACCTAAACTTCAGGAGTATTATCTACCGGGCGTTTATAAAATAGATAATATAGAAGAAAATGATAGTGGCTATAAATTAAAACTTGAATTACTTGATGCTAATGGCAAACCTTACAAAAATGTTGAATATTATTTTAAAAAACACGGGGACAAGTTTATAGATCATAATAATGTAGAATTTGAATTAAGAAAATTTATCAACAAATAAATCTAGAACATACAATGTTGAATACAGTACGAGAAATCCCGATTTTTATAATTGTAAAAATCGGGATTTCTTAATAATATCCAACATAATTTATTATTTATGTTTAACAGTCATACTATCTTTAATATCAATCTCTTGTTCTAATTCACCTTCTGCGGTATCACTCACCAAGTGAACTGATTGACCTTTATCGATTGTTTGGTCATTTTCTAGCATTGTTACACCTTTATCAAACAATTCCCCTTTGATGTGATAACTGATTTTATTATCTGATGCCATTGTCACTGTCACATCACCTTTAAAACTTTTTACTTTCGTGCTAAATTCTGGTGAAATAACTTTTAATAATTTAACGTCATGATCTGTCACTTCTACCTTAGCTAGTAAGATAATATTCGCTTTTTCTGGCGTACTGTAAATCCAAGTTTGGTAAAATGTTTGGTCTGTATCATTAGCTGAATCTAAAATTTTATTGGCTTCTTCTTCACTGATGCCTCTTTTCTTACTGAAATGTTCTATCATTTCTTGCGATGTTATTAAACGTTCTTGAATAAATTGACCATTTCCACCTTCTAATAAAACAGGTGTTGTTTTATCACCTTCATAGACGACTTCTTGTATTTGTTGTGTACAAGCGATTAATTGACTAGCGATGACACAGGCTAATGCCATCGTCATTATTCTTTTAAACATAGTTGCTCCTCCTAAAAATGAGATAAGTCGATAATTTGATCTACACGTTCAAAAACATTGGGGTCATGTGTGGCAAAAATCACAATATTTTCTGGCGATACTAAACTTAGTAATAAATCGATAATTTCTTTAGCTGTATTTTTATCTAAAGCACCTGTTGGCTCATCTGCTAAAATAATGGTGGCTTTTTTTAATAAAATTCTTGCGATGGCTACAGGTTGTGCTTGCCCGCCTGACAATTCATAAATTTTGGCATTTAAATAACTATCGTCTAAACCTACTTTTTGTAAGGCTTCAATGATTTGTTCTTTAGTGGCTAATATTTTTAAATTTTGATAGACCGTATCTTCTTCTACTAAGGCATAGTTTTGGAAAACATATCCTAAATAATTTTTAAAGTAATCTTGTTCTTTCATTTTCCAAATATCTTTTTATACTAGCTACATCTAAATAATAACAAATTATTTTTTTATTAATGATAACGTTTTTATTAGATTAAATTAATATTTTTGTTCGTTTTTTCCGTTATTTTTAATTGTAAAACATAGTATTTTAATATATCCATTTTATTTTTCCGTAAATTAAAAAACACGCCAGCAAATAAACGGTTCTATAATTTAAAGTGTTGATG
>NZ_JBZXTS010000017.1:0-29383 GCF_058895785.1 Staphylococcus sp. B1(2026) | reverse complement strand
TATTTGATTTTGTTAATTGGTGGAATCATATTCGTTATCATGGTGGGTTGAATTATCAAACACCTATTCAATTTAAAAAATATTATTTAGATAATAATATATAATTTATATCAATACCCTTATATTTTTTGTTCAGACAAGTGTTGACAATCCAGATTTTCTAAAATTATGTTTGACAATACATTCACATATATTAGTTTGTTATCTTTTTAATTAGTCATTAAATGATAAAATCTATTAATAAAACCCAAGCTAGATAATATTCTAACTTGGGTAAATGACTTAAGCTTTTTGTTCTGTTGGTTGTTGTGTTGACAATTCTTCTTTTACTTCTTCGATTTGTTCAACATTATCTAATTTCAATTGTGCAATATCATTTTTTAAATCATTATTTTCTTTACTCATTGCTTCGATTTGTTTTTTTAATTTTTTAATATCTCTATTATTTTTTAAATTTTTAGAAAAACCGAAAGCAAAATTGATAATTGCTCCGACAGCAACCGAAATTAAAATGATTAAAACTAAAGGTACACGTACTTGTGAAACTAAGAAATTAATGTCTACTTCTTTAATATTTAAAATTGAAAATATTGCTACTAAAATAACTAATACAATTGCAATAATTGATGAAATTTGTTTACTCATTATCTTCTCCTTTATTAAACCACGACTTTATCGTTATTATAACCATACTTTTCTTCATAGTCAAAATTCAACTTACCTTTTTTCTTTATTTCACGTTTTTTAATCATGCCCCATAATTGTACGGCAATAAATAACGATGAATATAAACCGAAAATTAATCCTATTAATAATGCAATATTAAATGGTAAAATTGCTGGACTACCTAAGAAAATCATTGCTACAACCATAATCAATACTGTTAAAATCGTATTAATCGAACGTGTTAAAGTTTGACGTAATGACATGTCAACTATACTGTCAATTTGTTTGCGACTTTTAATAACTTTTTTGAACTGTAAATGTTCTCTGACACGGTCAAATGTAACAATGGTATCATTAATTGAGTAACCAATAATTGTTAATACCGCTGCAATAAAGGTAATATCTACTTCCACACGAATTAATGAGAAAATGAAAATAATAATTAATGCATCGTGTAATAATGCCAATACGGCTGTTAATCCCATTGCCCATTCAAATCGAATAGCTACATAAATAATAATACCTATTGAGGCAATACCTAAAGCATATAAAGCATTTACAGCTAATTCTTTTCCTATAACAGGTGATACTGAGTTCATCGTCGGTTCACTATGATATTTTTTTTCTAAATATTGCTTAACTTCAATAGATTGTTTTTCTGTAAATGTCTTTTTAACAATAATGGTTGCTGTTTTATTATCCGTTGACATTGTAATTTTTTCTGGATGAACTTTCATCGTTTCAAAATCTTTTTTAACGTCATTAGTTGTTAATGCTGTTTTAGATACTACATCAATACGTGTACCACTTGAGAAATCAACACCTAAATTCAAACCTTGTGTTGCTGTAACAAAACCACCAGCACATAGTAAAAGTAAACTTAAGGCAAAGAATTTCTTAGCGTGTTTTACAAAACTAAAACGATCAAAACGTGTTGTTAAATTTAATGTATGCACATTATCTGACAATTTATGAATACGTTTTTTACTTACACCGAATAACCATGTTTTTTTATTTAATAAATTAGAATTAACTAATAATGATAATAATAAACGTGTACCAGCGATGGCCGTAATAAAAATAATCACAATTGATAGTAATAATAATGTCGCAAATCCTTTAACAGAACTCGTTCCAAAAATAAATAATACTGCTGCTGCAATAACCGTTGTAATATTGGCATCAAAGATAGTTAAAAATGATGATTTAGCTCCTGAAGCATACGCACGTTTAACTGAACGTCCTATTCTTAATTCTTCTTTAATACGCTCATACATAATAATATTAGCATCTACTGACATCCCTACACCAAGAATTAAGGCGGCAATACCAGGTAAAGTTAACACACCACCAATAAAATTAAAGGCAACAACTGTGATGTAAACATAAGCGACTAACATAATATTAGCAATTAATCCTGGTAAGCGATAAGCAAATAACATAAATACAGCAATCGCTGCAAAACCAACAACTCCAGCATATACCGTATCTTTTAATGAATCTTGTCCAAATTGTGCACCCACAGAATTTGAATAAATTTCTTTTAATTTAACAGGTAATGAACCAGAATTTAATAAATCGGCCATTTCTTTTGCTTCTTCAACTTTAAAACCACCTGTAATTTGTACAGTTTCTGAATTAATCACTTCATTTACTGAAGCCGCTGAAATATACTTATGTTGTTTTTTATGAGCTTCTTTTATAAAATGATCTTTACCTTCTTCAAAATCCATCCAAATAACTAATAGATTTTGACCTTTAGGCATACTGCTAATTTGTTTAGTGACTTTAGCAAACTTATTAGCATCTTTTAATGTTAAAATAACATCTGCTGCATTTTTGTCATCAAAACCTTGACTAGCACCATTTTCTTTTAAATCAGATCCGTCTAATAAAACTTTATCATGTACATCACGAATCGTTAAATTCGCTGAAGTAGATAATAAAGTACGCGCTTGTGCTGGATCTTTTACACCTGCTAATTGTACTCGAATACGATTACCTGATTCTACTTGAATAATTGGTTCACTGACACCTAAAACATTAACACGTTTACTTAATGTTTGTGCTGTAGATTTTACTGTTTCTTCTGTTAGTTTTTGACCTGCTTTAACGGGTTCTAATTGATATAATACTTCAAAACCACCTTGTAAATCTAAACCTAGATTCACTTTTTGAAACTGTGGTTTCGCAGTAAGACCGATTAAAGCACCTAACATGATTAATATTGCAAAAAATGCAAATATACGACTTTTTTTAATCATAGTCTTCTCCTTAGTTTTTTATATTCTAGCTACTCAAAATAAGCACATAATATTTATTAATTATACACCTTACAAACGTAGATTTAAAGCGAATTATACTATCACGCTTCATCAAAAATAAAATGTAATAATTCTTGTACACTAATTCCAGATAAATAATTTTCTAAATTAATTTCTTGAAGCTTAGTTTCTAACGCTTGATAATTAAACATTGTACCAATTAATTGTTGTGTTAACTCTGAAATATCTGACACACCAAAGAAATCACCTGATAATTTCATTTGCGTTATTTTCCCTTTTTGTGTGCTAATATGTAATTTCACGGTACCATTAGATAGTCTTGCTTTCTTTTCATAGTCAAATTTTGGTGATTTACCATAATTCCATTCATCTGTATTAAATCGTTGATGATAAATCTCAGTAATCTTCTGCCAATCATCTTTTGTTAATTCATATACTTCCTCTGGATTAATATGTTTTAAAATAACTTTTTTTAATAATGGCACTGTAATTTCAGACGCACTAAAATCTTTTACATTCGCTACTCGTGCGCGTACTGATTTTATGCCACGAGAAGCATATTTTACTTTATCTACTTTTAATGCTTCACCAATTTCAGACATGTCACAATCAACCAATAACGTACCGTGATTAAACATTCTATCTTTTGATGTATACTGTGCTAAACCAGATACTTTCTTATCGTTGACTAAAATATCATTACGTCCACTCTGTTGCGCAGGAATGCCTAATTCATTTAAAGCTTTAATTACAGGTTCAGCAAACCTTTTAAAATTATGTATTGTTTGCTCATTGGCATCAGTAACAAAATTAAAGCATAATACACCTAAATCAGTAAATACTGTGCCCCCACCTGATAGACGACGAACGATCGTAATATTTTTATCTTGACAAAATTGAGCGTTAATTTCTTCTAAAGTATTTTGATTTTTACCTATTAAAATACTTTTATCATTAACATGAAAGAAAAAATAATCATCTTTTGGTAAATGATTAACTACGTATTCTTCTAATGCCATATTCATGCGTGCATTAAATTGATGATCATTTGGAATATATTTCATAATGTGTCCACCTCATAATTTTGATAAAAAAGAAGTGGTAAAGTAAATAATTACTTGCCACTCTTAGTATAAATCATATATTAATTAAACTTAATAGTTTGTATTTTTACGTCTTGCTAATAATAAAATACCTGTAATTACCCATAAGAAACCTGAAATAATACCTGAAAAACCTGTAACAATTGTAAAAATGTAACCAATTAGTATTAATATAATCCCCGAAAAACGTGCGTGTTTCATAAATAAACATGCTAGTAATGCAATAAAAATTAATAACATTACCACTGCAAAATAAATATGAATTGTAGGTAATACTTGACTTAATACTTCACTTAAATTTGTTATTTTAAAATTTGTTTTACCAAAATTATTAATTGCTGCTACATATTTTGAATCATTTAAAACTAAAAATGTACTTAACCATACTAAACCGTATTGTAGAAATGCAAATAAAAATGCAATCCAACCTAATATTTTTTCACCTGTTCTATTCATTTAAATTCTCCTTTACTAATAAAATAATAACATTAGCTACATTGTAACGTATTTACTATAAAAATGCTACTATCTCTATTCTTTTATCGATATTCATAAGGATCTTTTAAATCTTCTAAGTCAGTCATCTCATCTTTTAATAAATGATGCGTGTTATCTTCTTTATAAATCACACGTTTAATGCCTGCAATAATCCATAAAATACTCGTTATAATACCTGTTCCAAATGTTAATACTAATTTTAAAATACCTACTATAATTAAAATAATACCTGAAGCTTTTGATTTACTTAACATCAGTGTACCTATTAACGCAACGATAATAAAAATAACACTTATAATTAACAATCCTTGTAGATAAACAACTACCATATCATATGCTGTTTGTACATCTTGAATCGTCAAATTAGATGTTGCCATTAATTCTGAAGTTACTTCTTGTTTCATTTCAGGAATTTTTGTCATACTAACAACAAATAATATTAAAATCAACATGCTTAAAATAGAAAGAATGTTTCCTATCCAAGCCAATATTTTTTCTAATTTAAATTTTTTCATGTAACCTCCAATGAGTTAAATTAATATGTACTTGAAGCTTGTTTTCCTTGCATAATAGCTACACCATTTGACGTACCTATACGTGTTGCACCACTCACAATAACTTTTTGTGCATCTTCTAATGTACGTACACCACCACTTGCTTTCACACCTATCACTTCGCCAACTTCTTTACGTAATAAAGCAACATCTTCTGGCGTAGAACCACCTGTTGAAAAACCAGTTGAAGTTTTAATAAAATCTGCGCCACTATGACGAACAATTGCACTTACTTGTATTTTTTCTTCTTCTGTTAATAAACATGTTTCAATAATAACTTTTAATAATGCACGTTTATTGACACTTTCAACTACCGCTTTAATATCATCTTCAACTGTTTGTAAATCACCGGCTTTTAAAGCACCAATATTAATTACCATATCTACTTCATCAGCACCATTTTCAATCGCCTCATTAGCTTCAAAAGCTTTAACAGTTGACGTATTAGCACCTAGTGGAAAACCAATAACAGTACAAACTAATACTTCACTATCTTTTAATTTTTCAGCACAATATTTAACCCATGTTGGATTAATACAAATTGATTTAAATTCATATTTTTTAGCTTCATCAATCAATTGGTCAATTTGTTCTGTCGTTGCATCTGCTTTTAATAATGTATGATCAATAAATTTATTTAATGTCATGTCATATACTCCCCTATTTTTATAATAATTCTTTTGAAAAACTTACTGCTGATAAAAAATACAATGGTGCTGTCTCAGCACGTAAAATTCTTGGTCCCAAACCAATTGAAATGACTTTTGCTTGTGTCAATTGTTGGAATTCATGTTCTGAAATACCACCTTCAGGCCCAAAAATACATATAATACGTTGTCCCGTTTTTACTGTTTCTAACATTTTTTTTAACATAGCTACTTCATTCTGTTTAGCTGATTCTTCATAAGCTAATAAACAAAGATCGTAATCATTTAACTGCTCAATTAATGAAGTCATATTAGACAAATATTGAATATCTGGCAATCGTTTACGTTGGCTTTGTTCAGCTGCTTCTTTAACAATTTTTTGCCAACGTTCTAATTTTTGGGGTAATTTTGCTTCTGTTACTTTAGCAATGGATCTATCCATATTAACTAAAATAAAATGATGACACCCTAACTCAGTCGCTTTTTGTAATAAATACTCATATTTATCACCTTTAGTAACACCAGTAACAATAGTAATATTTAATGGTAATTCAACTTGATGTTCTATCTGTTCTAAAGTTTTAATATTAACATGTTTAGCTAATTCTACAATCTCACAGATAAACACTTCATTTTCAAACACACCAGTAATTTTATCACCTATTTTTAATCGCATCACATTTTTAATATGATGACTATCTTCAGATGTTACTTCATAAATACAATTTAATTGACCCTGCTGTTGAATAAAATATCTCTGCATGATTCCACCTATTTTTTATTAGTTTTCTTATAAAGAATAACATATTTTATATTTTTTTGAAATAGTAAGTCACATAAAATATAGTATTAATTCTTTAAATAAAAAATAAAAGTTTGGCATCAAACGAGATACCAAACTTTTATAATTATTTATTATCTACTTCATCTGACAAATGATCTGTTACTAAGGCGATAGCCGCATCACCTGTCACATTACATGCTGTACCAAATGAATCTTGAGCAATATATAATGCAATCATTAATGATAGCATTGTTTCGTTAAAACCTAATACTGTACTTAATATACCTAAGGCAGCCATCACACCACCACCTGGTACACCAGGTGCTGCAACCATTGTAATCCCTAATAATAAAATAAATTTAATCATTAGCGCCCAAGTTGGTAACATACCATGTTGCATTAAATAAACCGCTGTAGCACAAGATGTTAATGTAATTGTACTTCCAGATAAATGAATTGTTGCACATAATGGAATAACAAAATTGGCAATTTTTTCACGTACACCTAATTTCTTCGCTGACTGTAAAGTTACAGGAATTGTTGATGCTGAAGATTGTGTACCTAATGCTGTAAAGTAAGCTGGTAACATTGTTTTTAACATTGTAATTGGATTACGTTGTCTAAAAGTACCTGCTACAACAAATTGAAAAATTAAAATTAAAATATGTAATAAAATAATCATGACAAATACTTTAGAAAACACATTTAATATCGATGTAATTTGACCGACATATGTCATATTAGCAAACACACCTAAAATATATAATGGTAATAAAGGAATAATAACTTTTTCTAAAAATGATTCAATAATATCTTTGAATTCATCTAGTACATTAAATAAATGTGTTGTTTTTAATGATGACATACCAATACCAATTAAAAATGATATAACTAATGCTGTCATTACTTCCATTGCTGGCGGAATTTCAATTGTAAAAAATCCTTTCAATAATGCATCTTCTGGATTTGAAAAAGCCGCAATCGTTTGTCCTTTTAAAATCGTTGGATAAATTAATGATGCTACACCAAAAGCTAATAATCCAGCAATTACTGTTGAACCGTATGCTAACGATGTTGTCATCGCTAATAAACGTCCTGCGCCTTTTGTTAACGCACCTATACCAGGCGCAATAAATGCTATAATAATTAATGGAATTGCAAATTTTAATAGTTGACCAAAAATATCTGTAAATGTTACAAAAATTCTTACTAACCCTTCTGGGGCTACCGCACCTATTAAAATACCTAATACCATGGCAATTGCCACTTGTAATAATAAAGGTATTTTTTTCAAATTCATATTGTCCTCCTTAAAAATACATTTGTAATCCTAACTTATTCATTGATTATAACGATAAATTTTAAAAATGTAAAGCATTATTTTTCTTCACTTTTATAGTTTAATACATTAAACTATAATAAGAAGTTATTTTAAAAGGAGTTTAATTATGCAAATCGATAAATTAAAAGGACCTGCATTAGATGAATTATTCACAGCTATTATGACTTTAGATAATTTAAATGATACTTATTTATTTTTTGACGATTTATGCACAGTCAACGAAATACAATCTTTATCTCAACGTTTTCAAGTAGCTAAATTATTAAAGCAAGGCCATACTTATGCAACAATTGAGGCACAAACGGGTGCATCAACTGCTACAATTTCACGTGTTAAACGCTCTTTAGAATGGGGTAATGACACTTATACAGCTGCTTTAAAACGTCTAAATATAGATAATTAAAAAAGAAGGTAAATTACCTTCTTTTTTAATTGAAATATTCATGTGCTAAAGCGGTTGCTTTTCTACCTCTAGGTGTGCGTTCTAAAAAACCTTGTTGTATTAAATAAGGTTCATAAACATCTTCTAAAGTAACGGATTCTTCACCAATACTAACTGCAATTGTATCTAATCCTACTGGACCACCTTTATATTGTTGAATAATACAAGACATAATTTTATGATCGATATGATCTAAACCTTTTTTATCTACTTGTAATAAATCTAGCGCATATTGTGCTGTCGGTAAATCAATATGTGCATCATTTTTCACTTGTGCAAAATCACGGACTCGGCGAAGTAATCTATTAGCAATACGTGGTGTCCCACGTGAGCGTAAAGCTAATTCGGTCGCGCTCGCTTCATCAATTTCACAAGATAAAATCACGGATGTACGTTCTATAATTGTTTTTAATTCATCTTGATTATAATATTCTAGCCTACAATGAACACCAAAACGATCTCTTAATGGTGCCGATAAACTCCCTACACGTGTTGTAGCACCTATTAAAGTAAATGGTGGTAAATCAATACGAATACTTCTTGCTTCTTCACCTTTACCTATAATAATATCTAAACAAAAATCTTCCATAGCTGAATATAATATCTCTTCGACAACGCGATGAATACGATGAATTTCATCAATAAATAAAACATCACCTGGCTGCAAGCCGTTTAATATCGCTGCTAAATCTCCAGGTCTTTCAATACTAGGACCTGTTGTATATCTAATATTAACAGACATTTCATTAGCAATGATGGTTGCTAATGTCGTTTTACCTAAACCTGGTGGACCATATAATAAAACATGGTCTAATGTTTCTTGACGCATTTGTGCGGCTTGAATAAAGACAGATAAATTATCTTTAATTTTTTGTTGACCAATGTATTGTTTTAACAAGGTTGGCCTTAAACTTTGTTCTTCAAATTCTTCATTTTCTAACTGATGATCATCTACTAATCTCATAAGACCACCTCACTTTCTATAGTCCTGTTAGTAATTTCAAACCTAATTTAACATAATCATCGACTGAATCTAGTGATTGCAATAACAGTTTCTTTTCTATTTTATCTACTTCTCGTTTAGAATAACCTAAAGCTTCTAATACTAATACTGCTTCTACAATTTCAGATGGTGTTGTTACTGTCTTTTTCGTTTCAATTAATTGCACTTCTCCACCTTGAAATTCTGATAACTTCCCTTTTAAATCTAACACCATCTGTTTAGCTGATTTTGCACCGATACCTGGAAATTTTGTTAAAAATTTAATGTTTTCTTGTTCGATCGCACTAACGATTTCATTGACTTGACATGCTGCTAAAATAGCTAATGCACTTTTAGGTCCTATACCTTTAACTTTCAATAATTGATTAAATAATTGTTTTTGTTCTAATTGAATAAATCCATATAAACTATGTGCATCTTCTCTTACAATTTGTTGTGTATAAATTGTCATAGGCGATTGTTCTATATATTGTTGAAAACTATAAGCATTAGGTGTAATTAATTCGTAACCAACACCTGCGACTTCTACAACAATATTTTGTGTATAGACAGCTGTCACTATACCTTTAATATATGCGTACATCTTTATCTCCTTCTTAACTTAGTTATATTATTCTTTATTTTATCATATTCATTGCTAAGTAAAAAGAAAGATGAGTAAGGAACTGACTCAGTTCATTTACTCATCTCAAAAATTAAAAACTTAACCCTAATAATTCAACCTTAATGACATCTGACAACTCACTTAATAAATTAACTAAACCATCAATAGATTGTTCCATTTTTGTTGTTTTTAACGAAATAGTTACTGTTGCTTGCTCTTTCATTGGTACGGTTTGATGAATGGTTAATATATCACCATTTAATTCAGAAATTAATTTTAAAATTTCCGAAAGAATCCCTGGTTTATCTTGTATATGCAGAATTAAAGTAATATAAGAATCAAACTCTAATGAAGCAATAGGAAAGATGGTATCTTTATATTTATAAAATGCACTGCGACTTAAATTCACGGCTTTTACTGCTTCTAAAATTGGCATATTAGGATGTGTATCTAATAATTCTTTAGCACGAATTGTTTTATGCACAGATTCTGGTAAGACATCTTCTCTAATTAAATAAAATTTATGTTCTTTGGATACTTTTGACATCACAAACCTCATACTATTCTACAAATTCAAATTCACCTTTTAAGATACGTACCGTATCACCATTTTTACAGCCACGTTCTCTTAATGCTTCATCGATCCCCATTGAACGCATTTGACGTGCGAAACGACGAATTGATTCATCACGATTAAAATCAGTCATCTTGAATGTACGTTCTATACCATCACCACTAACAATATAAGCACCGTCATCTGCACGTGTAATGTTAAATGTATCAACTTGCTTAACATGTTTATAAACAACACGATGAATACCATGCGCTTCTTCTTGATCATCCAATAAGAATTCTGGTGTGATATCTAATGCATCAGCAATCGCATATACTAGATTATCTAAACCTTCATGTGACATCGCTGATACTGGATAAATTGGATAATCTTCAGTTAATTGAGCTTTAAAGTTCTCTAAATTTTCTTGTGAATTAGGCATATCCATTTTATTTGCTACAATAATTTGAGGGCGTTCTAATAAACGTAAATTATACGCTTCTAATTCAGCATTAATCACTTTATAATCTTCAAAAGGATCGCGACCTTCTAAGCCACTCATATCTATAACGTGTACAATGACACGTGTACGTTCAATATGACGTAAAAATTGATGACCTAAACCAACACCTTGTGAAGCACCTTCGATTAAACCAGGTAAATCGGCTAATACGAAACTTCTACCATCTTTAACACTGACCATACCTAAATTAGGTACAATCGTTGTAAAATGATAAGCACCTATTTTAGGACGTGCACTAGATAATACAGATAGTAAAGTTGATTTACCTACAGATGGAAAACCTACTAAACCAGCATCTGCTAATAATTTTAATTCCATCACTAAATGACGATCTTCTCCTGGTTCGCCATTTTCAGCAAATTCAGGTGCTGGATTCGATGGTGTGGCAAAACGAGAATTACCTCGGCCACCACGACCACCTCTTGCTACAATTGCTTCTTGGCCATCTTCAACTAAATCAGCAATGATTTCTCCTGATTGTTCATCTTTAATAATTGTACCTGGTGGCACTGATAATATTAAATTTTTAGACTTACGACCATGCATACCTTTACTCATACCATGCTCACCATTTTCGGCAGAAAAACGTCTTTGATAACGAAAATCCATTAACGTTCTTAAACCTTCGTCTACTTTAAAAATGACATCGGCACCTTTACCGCCATCACCACCAGCTGGTCCACCTTTTGGCACATATTTTTCACGACGAAAAGCAACCATACCATTTCCACCATCTCCTGCTTTAACAAAGATTTTAACCTCATCTATAAACATATATTTCACCTTCTTCTTCTTTTCTTATTATATCAAAAAATGAGTGATGACAAATCGTCATCACTCTGCATGATAATTTATTATGCTACTGGATAAACAGATACTTGTTTTTTGTCACGTCCACGACGTTCGAAACGTACAACACCTTCAACTACTGCGAATAATGTGTCATCTCCACCACGACGTACGTTAGTACCTGGATATACTTTAGTACCACGTTGACGGTATAAAATAGAACCTGCAGTTACTACTTGTCCATCAGCACGTTTAGCACCTAGACGTTTTGATTCAGAATCACGTCCGTTTTTAGTAGAACCTACCCCTTTTTTAGAGGCAAAAAATTGTAAGTTTAATTTTAATAACATGTTAGTCCACCTCACTCGTAAAAAAAATTTTTATGTAATTAGAACTTGATTCCTCTATTGTTTGTAAAGAAATCACAAGCCCTTGTAAAAGTAACTGTGCTTCAATATTATTATCTTTATTTTCATAAAAAATATAACCTGTTTGTTCTTCAGTTACTGATAAGTCAAAATGTGCATCTGTTAATTCATCTATTGCATTAATAGCACCGAATGTAACTGCTGATACTGCTGAACAAACAATATCTTGACCAGGTTCTGCAAAATATGCATGACCTTCTATGATGATTTTTTTTATTTGATCATCATGTTTATAAACTTCAACCTCAATCATATTAAGCGTTAATTGCTTCGATTGTTAATTTTGTATATGGTTGACGGTGACCTAATTTACGGTGATTATTTTTCTTAGGTTTATATTTGAAAACAGTAATTTTTTTACCTTTACCTTGTTTTTCAACTTTCGCTGTTACAGTTGCACCTGCCACGATTGGAGAACCAACTTTAACAGAATCACCACCTACTAATAATACACGGTCAAAAGTAACTGTTTCACCTTCAGCAACTTCTAATTTTTCTACAAAAATTGTTTGACCTGCTTCTACACGTATTTGTTTACCACCTGTTTCGATAATTGCGTACATTAACTTCGCACCTCCTATAATTTTATACTCAGACTCGCCAAAATAGGTGATTATTAAAATACTTTAACCTATTGAAGAGCGGTTGTAGTAGCTTGGTGCTACTCAACAACCACTATCATACCATAAAATATTTTTTCTAGTCAACTATTATTTTAATCTTTTTACTACACTTCTACGATTTGATTGTACATATTGAATCGTTGGTTGTTGATAATGATTTTGTTTTTTAATTTTTTCGATCAATTCTACTAAAACATATAAAATGACCATAATACAACCATTAATTAATAAAGAAATACCCAATCTATGCGAGACATATTCTAAAAAGTAGGTGTATGTTGGAAATGTTAGTACATTGATCATATATAAAGTGAATTCACTTATAGTAATGCCTAATAAAATGACAATGGCTACTACAAAAAAATTAACAAAAAATATTTTTTTTATTTGTGTAATGACTACATAACTTAACAAATAAATAACTAGAAAAATCATATAATAAGGGGAATATAATATGTCATAACTTATTGCACATATAATTGTTAAACCTAAAATCCATTTATTTTGATATTTAAATATCAATAACATTAACATCGTATAAACAAAATACGGTACACATTGAAAATGATTTGGCAATTGAGCAGCCATTGCTACTAACCCTTCTGAAATCAACAAAAAAACAACTAATAGCGTATACAAAATTTTCTTAATCATTGTCATTTACCACGCTATTTTTATTGTATTTAACAACATAAATCGGTGTTAATTCTTGATAATCAGTATTAGGTATGACTGTACCTTCTTTTTCTAAACCATATTGATTAATTTGTAATTGATCTAATTTACCTATAACTAATCCTTTAGGATATTTATCACTTAAGCCAGATGTCACCACCAATGTATCTTTTGGAATATCTGCAGATAATGGCACATTACTTAATATAAATTTTTGTGTTTTATAATCAAACTTTTTAATTGTCGCAAAATAAATTTTTTCATCAACAATCAACATAACAGAAATGTGATATTGTTCTTCTCCAGATGTAAGTAATTTGACAGTTGCCGTATGTTGCCCTAATGAAATAATTTCACCAATAATTCCTTTTGAATTTAATACTGGCATGCCTACTTGCAAACCATCCTCTTCTCCTCTATCAATCACAATTTCTTTATGAAAACTCATAGGATTGTTAGCAACAATATTGACACCTATTTTTTCGATTTGTTGGTCTTCTATATGATAATTTAGTGCTGATTGTAATTTTTTATTTTCTAGAGATAACCGTTGATTCTCTTCAGTCAACGTATTTTGTTGAATAACTTGTTGTTTTAATTTTTTATTTTCATCAATTAATTGTGTCACTTGTTGCTGATCTATAAAAAATGATTTTATATAATTTATTGGTTGATTAAATTTTTTTTGTGCTAAAACAACAGTATTATGTAAAGATTGTTCTATGATATTAGAGTGCCCTTCTTTTTTCTTAAGCAACAAAAATAATACAATCATTAATATGACAATACAGCTAGCTAATATCATTAATAAATTCTTTTTATTTTTACGCATGCTACTCTCCTTATTCTAATGTTGACAACATTTGTCCAACACCAATAATGACATTATATTCGCATGCTTCAGCAATATAAACTGGTAATGCTAATTGTTGTGCTAAATAGTCATCTAAACCACTTAATTTAGCACCACCACCTGATAACACTAATCCTCTTTGTGAAATATCCATAACTAATTCCGGAGAAGTATTTTCTAATATTTGTTTAATCATTTGTACTACTTCTTCTAATGCATTTTTTATTGCATCAGAAATTGCTTGGTATGTTACTTCTTTTTTTATTGGCTTAGTTGATAATGCATCTAATCCTTCTAATAAAATTGTCTCATCTGTATTATTTAAATGAATACCCACTTCATATTTAGCTTTTTGTTGCATCTTCGGACTCAAAATCAAACCATATTGCTGTCTAATATATTGTGCAATAGCTTTGTCAATAGCTTGTCCAGCAATATCAGATGTCATACTACTGACAATACCATCCCATGCAATGACCACTACTTCAGTAATACCTGCACCTGTAGTCATAATTAAATTACCACGTCCTTCATTAACAGGTAAATTAGCACCTACAGCTGCTGCATAACTTAATTCAATAGTAAATGCTTCTCTAATCCCTAAATGTTTTGAAAGTTTAATGACCGCTTCTTGTTGTACTTGAGTCAATTGTGATGGTACTGTCAATAATAGATTAGGTTTTGATAATTTCAAATTATATTTCGCCTTAATATCATTGATTATTTCTGTTAATAAAACAAGTGCATAATCAAAATCAGCAATGACACCATTTTTAATCGGAAAGATCATTTCTATATGTTCTGGTTTTCGTCCAATCATAGCTTGTGCTTTTTCACCAGTCGCCACAATTTTATTTTTACGTTTATCTAATGCGATAACTGAAGGCATATCTGCTACAATACCTTCTTCTTCAAGATAAGCAACGATATGTGAGCTACCTAAGTCTATACCTATTCCTTTTGGTTTTAATGTAAAACGCATTATAGCTCTCCTTTCTTATAATTGATTAAATACAAATTTATTTAAAGCATGTGCTAAACCATCTTCATCATTAGACAAGGTTACAACATCACTCACTGCTTTTAATTCTTCGGTGGCATTGCTCATCGCAACACCTAAGCCTGCAAATTCAATCATTGAAATATCATTATTGCCGTCTCCAAACGCAATAATTTCGTGTCGTTCAATTCCCCATTGTTGTGCTAATGTTGCTAGCGTTTGTCCTTTAGTAATATTTAAATCTGTAACTTCGATGAAAAATGGTTTAGAACGTAAAATAGTATATTCTTGTTTAAATTGCTGCGCTAATTCTTTTTCTAAGATCGCTGCCTTAGTTGGTTCTGCTAACATCAATACTTTAACAGCTGGTACTGTCATTGTTGCTTTAAAATCAGCCACTTCGACAGGGGCATCAATTAGTTCACTCTCAATATCAGCATATTCATTAGCACGATTAGTAATAATTTTATCATCTTTATATGACAAAATGTCTACACCATTAGCTAACGCAATATCATGTAATTTTGCTAAACGCTCTGGTGATAAATATTGTGAATAAATTACTTTATTATTACTACAATCTACAACTAACCCACCATTATAAGCTAGTAAATAACCATTATTTTCAGCTAAATTTAATTGTTGTGCTAATTTTTTCATGCCACTTTCTGGTCGACCTGAAGCTAAAACTATTTTAATCCCTTTTGCACTCGCTTCATATAAGGCTTGCTTTGTTTTTTCAGTTAACTGACGTTGACTATTTAATAAAGTATCATCAATATCAGTTACAATCATTTTATAAGTCATACTATCCCTCTATATTCTTATTCATAATTAAACTCTTGTGTCTAATTATATAACAAAAAGATTTCAATTTCATTAAAAAAACCATTTAAATTGTAATGTTTTTAATTTAGCTAAAATAGCTAATTATTTGGTCTTTTAATTGATAAATAATATAAGATATCGCACAATAAAATATTAATTTATCTATCCAACCACCTGTTTTGACCGTCCAAAAATTACGCACTTTAATTGATAGTGGCCAAAACAAACTAATACCTGCCTTTGTTAAAAAGTCTAAGATTAAATGTGTTGCCATCCCTATTAATATACCAATAGTAATTGAAGTTGATTGTGTAATTAATGAAACAAACATGGTTACCATTAATAAAAAAAACAAACTATGTGTTAATGTTCGATGACCAAACATAAAATGAATGAATGTTGATACCAAAGGTAATTTTCTGCCAATTTTACTATTGGAATGACAAATATCAGGTAATAAACTTCCCAATGCACTCGTAGTAATCAGTAAGGGCATATTTAATGTGGATAGCTCTTGACTCGCTGCAATACCTGCAGCAATACCTACTGCCAAATGTGTACGTCCTATCATGTTTGTTCTACCAGTTCTGCTAAATATTCCCATCTTAGCATTTTTTCTTCTAAATCATTCTGTAATTTTTGTTGTTCACTTGTTAATTGTTGCAATAGTTGATAATCTTCTAATGCCGCTAACATATCTTGTTCAATTTGTGTTAATTGATCTTCTAATTGCTGAATATCTTCATCTATCGTTGACCATTCTTGTTTTTCACTATACGATAAACGTTTTTTCTCTTTATGTTTTATCTGCTTGTTATGACTAGTTACAACACTTTCTTTATTTTTTTGCACTGTCATTTTTTGTTTTTCGATATATTCACTATAATTACCTATAAAATGTTCAATTTGTGCATTTCCTTTAAATATCAATAAGTCGTCTACTATCTTATCAAGAAAATATCGATCATGAGATACTGTAATTACTGCACCTTCAAATTGTTCTAAATATTGTTCCAATATGGTTAATGTTTCAGTATCTAAATCATTTGTCGGTTCATCTAATAATAAAACATTTGGTTTAGACATCAATAATCTTAAAAGATATAAACGACGTCGTTCTCCTCCAGACAATTTGTACAGAGGTGTACCATGCGATGATAATGGGAATAGAAATTGTTCTAATAATTGTGCAGCTGAAACAACTTTACCAGAACTTGTTTCTATTGCTTCTGCACCTTCTCTCACATAATTAATCATACGCATTGATAAATCCATGTTTTGCGATAATTGATTATAATAAGCAATTTTTACTGTTTGTCCTGTTAATAACTGACCGCTATCTAACAAACTATTACCTGCCAGTATATTTAGTAATGTAGATTTTCCCACACCATTTTCACCGATAATACCAATTCTAGCAAATTTTTGAACGATGAAATTAAAATCTTTTAATATTGTACTTTGTTCAAATTGTTTAGTTGCTTCTATTAATTCAAATACTTGTTTACCTAAACGTGAACTATTCAATTGAATATCCATTTTTTCATCATTTTGATGTTGATTCACTTGATTTTCTAATGTATTGAATCGATTAATTCTAGCTTGTTGTTTAGTGGTACGTGCTTTAGCACCTTTACGCATCCATGCTAATTCTTGTTTATATAATTGTTTATTTTTCATATGCTGTGTTGCTTCGTTTATTTCACGTTCAGCTTTTTTTTCAATGAATTCACTATAATTACCTTGATACTCATATAATTTTGCTTTAGATAATTCAAATACTCTCGTACTTATATTATCTAAAAAATAACGATCATGGGTGATAACTAATAAACTTTTAGGGTAATTTTTTAAAAATTTTTCTAACCAAACAATTGTCTCAAAATCTAAATGGTTCGTCGGTTCATCTAATAATAATAAATCAGGTGTTTCAATTAACACTTGTGCTAAAGCAACACGTTTTCTTTGTCCACCTGATAGTTGACGAATCGGTTGATAATAATTAGTAATTCCTAATTTATTTAAAATAATTTTAGCATTGGCACTTGCATCCCAAGCATCTTGACGATCCATCTCATCTTGCATAGTTATCAATCTTTGTTGTAATTGTGAATTTTCTGGATACTTTTCTATATCCAATAATAATTGCTCATAATTTTTTAATATTCTCATAATTGGTGCAGAGCTATTAAATACACAATCTAAAACAGTATCTTCTTCATCTAATTCAATATCTTGAGATAAATATCTAATAGAATAATCATTTGGTTTGTTGATTGTTTCGTGATCAAAATGATCTTTACCAGCAATACATTTTAATAATGTAGATTTACCTGTTCCATTAATACCTATTAAACCTATTTTATCTCCTGTCGTGATAGAAAATTGAATATTATCAAATAAAACTTTATCACCATACGTTTTAGATATATTTTCTGCTTTATATACTTTCATTTTACACCTCTACTTTATAACATCTATTACCTAACAATAAAACAGATATTGTTAAACTTCAAGTAATATATCTAAATTATAAAAAAAGATTGATAACTTCCGTCATCAATCTTAAATAATTATTTCATGCTCATTTTACGATTAAATTTTGCACGATTACCTTCTTTTTTTGAAACACCTTTTGTATAGGCTGTATCAGCAAATGACTTAGAACGTCTAGATGATGATTGTTTATCACCATTATCACGTTTTTGGCGATCATTACCACGACGACCATTTCTATCACGACCGCCACGGTTACCTTGACGATCATTATTACCACGACGGCGGCGACCACCACCACGGCCAGAACCACGTTTCGCTAATGGACGTTCAAATGACAATTCAATATCCACTTCATTAGCATGATTTAATAGTTCTCCTAAAATAGCTTTTACAACTTCTAATCCACCATGTTCTGCAATTAATTGTTGCGCTAAACTTTCTAAGTTTTGACCTTTATTTTCATCAATCCAAGTTTTAACTTGTGATTTAGCATTTTCTTCCTTTGCTTTTAATACTTCTTGTTCAGTGAAAGGACGTAACATACGTAAACGTTTACCACGTGATTCTTCTACTTCTCTTACATAATCCATTTCAACTGGGTTGACAAAAGTTAAAGCCATTCCTTTGGCACCAGCACGACCTGTACGACCAATACGGTGTGTATAACTTTCAACATCTTGTGGCATATCAAAGTTATAAACATGTGATACACCTGATACATCTAGACCACGCGCAGCAACATCTGTTGCAACTAAAATATCTAGCGCATTATTTTTAAATTTACGTAATACTTCTAAACGTTTGGCTTGTGTGATATCTCCATGTAAACCTTCAGCACTATAACCTTTAGCGATTAATGCACTTGTTAATTCATCAACACGACGCTTCGTACGACCAAAAACAATCGCAAGTTCTGGTTTCTGTACATCTAAGAAGTTTGTGAATACTTTTAATTTTTCATTTTCTCTAGCAATCGTTACACACTCATCAATTTGAGGATTTGAGCTCTCATCACGCATAGTTTTAACAAATTTAGGTTCATTCATAAATTCATGTACTAAATCTTGAATCGCTTTAGGCATTGTTGCTGAGAATAAAAATGTTTGTCTTGGTGATGGTAATTTACTCATGATTAAACGAACATCATCAATGAATCCCATATTTAACATTTCATCTGCTTCATCTAAAATTAAAGTATGAATATCTTCTACTTTAAGTGTTTTTCGATTTAAATGATCAATTACACGACCTGGTGTTCCTACAATAATTTGTGGACGTGTTTTTAATTGTTTAATTTGACGTTCAATACTTGAACCACCGTAAATTGTTGCGACACGAACTTGATGTACTTTACCAATTAATTTTAATTGATCAGCTACTTGCACCGCTAATTCACGTGTTGGCGCTAATACTAAGGCTTGTGTACCTTGTCGGTTTGCAACACGCTCTACTGTTGGAATACCGAAAGCACCTGTTTTACCTGAACCTGTTTGTGCTTGACCTAAAACATCCATACCTGCCATTAATAATGGAATACTTTGTTCTTGAATAGGAGTTGGTGTTTCAAATCCCATTTTTGTTAATGCCTCAATCGTTTTGGGGCTAATACCTAATTCTTCAAATGTTGTCAATGTTGTTTCTCCTCTATTTTTAAAATTTAATCTTGTTATATTCTATACTGGTATAAGTATTTTATTTATTATATTGTTTATTTACATAAAAAAACAACATTTTTCTATTAATTAATGTTGTATTCACCAATATTCTAATCATTCAAACCTTTAATTTTCCATATTTTGTAAAATTAATATTTTATTCTTATTCTATAGTCATTTATTTTTTAGGTCTATAATGACTGGCTCTTAAACATAACTTATTCATCATACCTTAAATGTCTTCACTTGTAAACTATTTAATTTAATTTATCTAGTAATTAATTACTTGCCGCTTCTAACTAGTACCATATAATGAATAAAACAACCTCAAAAGAAGTTGTTTTATTCATTATATTGATAAAGCGTCTAAAATTTCTTCCATGCGCATACCACGACTACCTTTTGCTAAAATAACAGTATCACTCCCTAAATAAGGTTTAATATAATTAATTAATTGTTGCTTATCTTCAAAATGTTGACTGTTTATTTGAGAATGATTCAATAAAATATGATGAATAGTTTGTGCTAAATGACCATATGTCAACACAATATCAATCGCTTGATTATTTAAATAATGCCCTATTTCTTGATGTAATGAAATTTCATCTTCTCCTAATTCTAACATATCTGCAACAATAAGTATTTTACATGACTGCTTTAAGTTACTTAAAGTATCTATTGCTGCTTTCATAGATGTTGGACTCGCATTATAAGCATCATTAATTAATAAAGTATCGCCAATACCTTTCGTTACTTGCATACGCATAGGTGTTAATTCTAGTTGCATTAAAGTTGTTGCAATTTGTTTAACTGTTAAACCGACATACTGACCAATAATAATAGCAGCTAAAGCATTATAAACATTATGCTTACCAAGAACAGGCAATTGATAACGAACTTGGTTCACTTCAAAACTCGTCATTAAATTATGTTCATTTATATTTTCAGCAATTATTTGATTATTGGTAGATAAACCGTAACGTACTGTATCAAATTCATAAGGTTGTTGATGTAAATTAACAAGTAATGGTTCGTCACCATTATAAAGAAATAAACCTTGTGGATTTAATGCTTCAATAATTTCTGATTTAGCCTTGGCAATACCTTCACGACTACCTAGTTGTTGTAAATGTGACTCACCTATATTAGTAATTACTGCAATATCTGGTTTAACTAAATGAGATAAATCTGAAATTTGTCCAAAATCATCCATTCCCATTTCAATGATGGCATAGTCTGTACTTGGTTCTATTGATAATACTGTCAATGGTACACCTATTTCATTATTATAGTTACCTTGTGTTTTTTGTACATGATACTGACTAGCTAACACGGTACTAATCATATCTTTAGTTGTTGTTTTACCATTACTTCCCGTTATTGCTATAATTTTAGTTGATAAAGTTGATAAGTAAGCACTTGCAATAGCTTGTAAACTATTTAAAGTATTATCTACAATAATTAAGGGTTTATTTTCAGGCATATTAGGTGTACCTTTTTCCCATAAAGCTACTACCGCACCTTTATCAAAAGCTTGCTCAACAAATTGATGTCCATCAACTTTTTGTCCTTTAAACGGTACAAATAAACTTCCTTTTACGACTTGTCTTGTATCAATAACAACATTTGTTATTGATTGATGTTGATGATTAATTAATTGACCTTTGGCCCATTTAGCAATTTGTTCTATTGTACATTTCATACATTTACCTCATTAAACTGAATATTTAATTGCTTGTTTGACTGTGTATCGTTCTAAACCTAATTCAATCAACTCATCAATAAGTTGAGAATAACTTACACCCATATTATCCCATAATGATGGAAACATTGAAAATGGTGTGAAGCCTGGCATTGTATTCACTTCATTAATAAAAATATCATTATTTTCTGTTACAAAGAAATCTGCACGTACTAAACCTGAACAATCTAATGCTGAAAAAGCTGTAGCAGCAAATTCACGTAATTGTTGTTGTAATTGATCATCAATTTCTGCCGGAATAATCATGATTGACTTACCATCTGTATATTTAGAACTGTAATCATAAAATTGTGCTACATCATCAATATTTTTGATTTCACCTGCTAAAGTTGTTTTAGGCTCATCATTTCCAATTACAGCCACTTCAATCTCCCTAGCGATAACACCTTGTTCAATAACAATTTTGCGATCAAATTGAAAAGCTTCTTCTATTCCAGAAATTAGTTCTTGACGATTAGCACAACGACTAATACCTACTGATGAACCTAAATTAGCTGGTTTAACAAATACTGGATAAGTTAACTTTTGTTCAATGGATGTAATAATTGATTCACGTTCTTTTTGCCATTGACTATTTAAAGCATATGTGTACGGTAATTGTGGTAATTGTACTTCATTAAATAATTGCTTCATAATTAATTTATCCATGCCAGTCGCACCTGATAGTACATTATTACCGACATAAGGTAAATTCATAACTTCTAATAAACCTTGAACTGTACCATCTTCACCATTAGGACCATGCAATAATGGAAAAATAATATCATATGATTGACCATTATTTGCTTGCAATAAAATTTCAGATATATTTAATGTCCCGTGATTAAATTGAAGTTCATCAACATCAATGATTTCTTGATTAATAGTATCACCTTTAGCCCACGTTCCATCTTTAGCTAAGAAAATCGGATCTATGACATAATTATTCTTATCCATCGCATTCATGACTGCTTTAGCTGTTAATAAAGACACTTCATGTTCTGCAGATTTACCACCATATAAAATTCCTACTGTTTTTTTCGACATTTTTCTCCTCCATATTTAGCCACGAATATAACTATCATCATAAGTCACATCGTTAAATTCATTGACTAAAGAAATAAATTTATTATAATTCTTTACAAAACCAAGTGTAACTGTACCTGTGGGACCATTACGATGCTTAGCAATAATAATTTCTATATCGGTTGATTGATTATCGTCTTGAATTGTTTGTACGTCTTCATCTTCATCATCAGCTTTATTATAATAATCATCACGATATAAGAAAGCAATTAAATCGGCATCTTGTTCAATACTCCCAGACTCACGAATATCTGACATCATCGGGCGTTTATCTTGACGTGATTCTACACCACGAGATAATTGAGATAAAGCAATAACTGGACATTGAAGTTCACGTGCTAATTGTTTTAAAGAACGTGATATTTCTGCAACTTCTTGTTGACGATTATCACTACTACGACCACTACCAGAAATTAATTGTAAATAGTCGATAACAATCATATCTAAACCTTTATCTTTTTTTAAACGACGACATCTTCCACGTATTTCACTAATACGAATGGTCGCTGTGTCATCTATAAAAATACGACGACTCCCTAAATTATAAACACCTGTTGATAATTTATCCCAATCATCACTGGTCATTTCTCCTTTTCTTAATTTCTGAGAGTCAACATTAGATTCACTGCATAACATACGCGTTGTTAATTGATCCGCTCCCATTTCTAAAGAAAATAGTGCTACTGAATGCCCACTTTGTGCAACTCTTTGTGCAATATTTAAGGCAAAGGCTGTTTTACCCATCGCAGGTCTGGCTGCAATAATGATTAAATCATTGCGTCCAAAACCACTAGTCAATTGATCTAATTCAGGATAGCCAGACATAATACCAGTTGTTTTACCTTTATTTCTTTCAATTTCTTCTGCTTGATTATAGACAATTTGTACTAAATCATTAATTTCTTGAAATCCTTTAGTATCATTAATATCCGTAATAGCCATAATACGGCGTTCGGCATCTTCTAATAATGAAGTTAAATCTTCTTGACCTTCTAATCCTTCTTGTTGAATTAATTGTGCTGCTTTAACTAAATCTCTTTGAATAGCATATTTACGAACTAAAGTAATATAATGTTCTAAATTCGATGTCGATGGTACAACTTGTGCTAATTCTAAAATATATGTAATATTCCCTACTTCTTCTAATTCATTAGTTGCATTTAATCTTTCGATAATAGTTGTATTATCTATTGCAATATCATCTTCTGCTAATTTTAACATCGTACGATAAATTTTTTGATGTGCAATACTATAAAAATCTTCTGGTTGCAAAGTTTCAGAGATATCTACAAATTTAGAAGCATCTAGAAAAACACTACCTAATACCGATTGTTCTGCAAATATACTATGTGGTAATACTTGTGTTTCCATATTGCCCCCTTTCATCACTTTAATGTTTACTATCATTCTATCATATTATTTACTTTCTTTTAAATAAAAAATAGAGGTGAGAAAAAATACTCACCTCATTTAATTTTATTTTTCAACTACATGTACTTTAATAACACCTTCAACATCATGATATAATTTAACTTTAACATTCGTATAACCTAATGCACGAATACCATCTGGTAATTCCATTTTTCTTTTATCAATTTTTAATTGATGTTGTTTTTCTAATTCTTGTGTAATTTGTTTAGTAGATACTGAACCAAATAAACGTCCACCTTGTCCAGATTTAGCTTTAATCACAACTTCTAGTGATTTTAATCGTTCTGCAATTGCTTGAGCCTGCGCTAATTCATTTGCTTTATCTTTTTCAATACGTTTTTTCTGACCTTGTAGTTCAGCTAATGCTGCTGAATTAGCAGCTTTCGCTTGTTCATTTTTAATTAAAAATTTTGCATATCCATCTGCAATCTCTTTAACTTCACCTTTTTTCCCTTTACCTTTTACATCTTTTAAAAAAATTACTTTCATTTTATTTCCTCTTTTCTATAGTTAAATACCTTCGCCTAATTGTTGATTAATCGCTAATTCTAACATATCACAAACTTCTTTAATGGTTTTATCTTTAATTAAAGTTGCAGCATTAGTCAAATGGCCACCACCACCTAATTTTTCCATAGTTAATTGTACATTAAAGTCACCTAATGATCGTGCACTAATACCTACTGTTTCTTCTGTTCGATAAGCAACAACAAAAGCCACGCTTACCTCACTCATATTTAATAAAGTATCTGCTGCTTGTGCTAATAACACTGGATCATAAACTTCATCTTCTAAACCTTGAGCAATGATAATATTCGGGCGATAGAAATTAGCTGATTCTAAAATTCTATTTCTTCTTAAAGTTGTTTTTAAATTTTCTTTTAATAAATTTTGAACGACAATTGGATCAGCACCATGTTGTCTTAAATAAGCAGCAGCATCAAAAGTTCTTGATCCTGTTCTTAAAGTAAATTGCTTCGTATCAACAACCATACCAGCTAACATAATATTAGCCTCTATATCTGTTAATTGTTTATTTTGTGGTTGATACTCTAGCAATTCTGTAATTAATTCTGCTGATGATGAAGCATATGGTTCAATATATGCTAATAATGGTTGTGTAATCATTTCTTCACCACGTCTATGATGATCAATTACAACTGTATGACTGGCTTTATGCAATAAAGAAATATCCAATACCCTAGATGGAGCTGAAGTATCAACGACAACTAAGACACTGTCTGGCGTCATTAATTCCCATGCTTGTTCTCGCGTTACAATAATAGATTGTAAATCATGTTGTTGATAAGCTAATTTCATCACTCTAGCTAAAGTATCGTCAATATCTTGTTCATCTAACACAATGTATGCTTCAAGTTTATTCATACGTGCAAATCTACTCATACCAATTGCTGCACCAATTGCATCAACATCAGGATTTTTATGCCCCATAATAATTACACGTTGCATATCTTTTAAAATTTCTTGTAATGCATGAGACACTACACGTGCTCTTACTCTCGTTCTTTTTTCAATAGGATTTGTTTTTCCACCAATAAAACGTACTGAGCCGTCAATATTTTTAATTGCAATTTGATCTCCACCACGTCCTAATGCTAAATCTAATCCCGATTGTGCTAATTCACCTAATGCCGTCAATGAATCGGTACCTTCTGCAATACCAATACTCAAAGTAATTTGACCAACACTTGTTTTTTTCAAATCTCTAATTTCATCTAAAATAGTAAATTTATTTTCTTCTAATTTTTTTAATGTACGTGCATTTAAAAATGCAATAAATCTATCTGATGCAATTCTTCGTAAATATAAATTATACGTTTTTGCCCATGTATTTAGCATTTCTATAATATTACTACTTAAATTACTTCTTGCTTGATCGTCTAATGTTTCTGTAATATCATCATAATTATCTAATAAAATAGACGCAATAACTGGTCTTATTTCTTTAGCATGCTTCACTGCTGATGTTTTATCAGTAATGTCGAAAAAATACATAACTCTATGTTCTTGACGCCATTCAACATGGAATAAGCGATTAAATAACATAAATTCTGATTTAAAATCTTGATTTTGTTCTAATGCTAAAGCAATATCTTCATTAAAGTCATTAATAGGTAAACCCATTAATTTATCATCATCACTATAAGATGAAAAATATTCATTTGTCCATTCGATAGTATTTTGATCATCTAATAATAAAACACCTACTGGGAACTGATGTAAAATTCGATGACCTGCAACATCTATACGATAACTCATTCTCTCTAAATAATTTTCATTTTCACGATTATATTCAATAATATACCACCATAATATCGCAAATAGAAATGAACTAATAACTGCTGAAATAGTACCTTGAGAGACATCATTATTACCAATCAAAATCGACATTGCCATCAATAAAATAAATATGATAACAAGTAAAACTAAAAACCGCTGTTTTGTTGGTTTTCTCAAGTTTATCACCTCATTTCTTAATTTTTTCTTTAAGTTTAAAAATAATATCTCCTATCCCTAAAATCGCTATGTAATTAATAAAAAATAAACTGAAAATAACAACTATAGGTTTAACAAATATAGGCACATTATATTTTGTTATTACGTCAAATAAAAAACTTATCCCTTGTAGCATAGCTACTACTGTTAAAATTAAAATCAAATTCAATAATAAAGTAGCTAATATTGGATAACTCGCTGAGAATACCATATTTAATAAAATAGTACTTATAAAAATTATAACAAATACTCTCGGAATATTATAGACGTTAAACGGAAAAAAACGTGGAATTATAATTTTTAATTGTTTTAAAATTTGACATGTCACATTTAAACTAATTAGAGATATGATTGCTAAACCTAAAAAAATAAATGATGGTGTCAATTTGGTCATAAAATGAACTTGTTCTATTAATAAATCAAAATCAGATTGAACTAATAATTTCTTATCTAAAGCAATTTGATATTGGTTTATTAATTGATGATTTAACATACTAGCAATATTGACATCATGTCCACCAATTTTCCATATTAATTGCCAAATTATAATTAAAATATTAATTAGTACAACCATCTCAATATAAATTTTCATTTTCGAGTGACGTTGCATAAAACTATACGATAAAAAATAACCAATAACCCAAATAATTATTAAAAAATATAAAGTACTGAAAGAAAAATTCAATAAATAACAACTAATTGCCATACAAATAAACGCTAATATGTAATGATTTACTTTATATGTTGCTGCAAAATACGTTGTAGGTACAAAACATAGTACAATAAATAAAATTAATAACAAAGATGATGTTTGCATAATATACATGATTAAAAATAATAACATGTACATTAAAAAGTTAACTAAAAACTTATTTATTTGCTCTGTCAAAATATACATCCTTTCATAATTTTATAATTTTATAATTTATATTATATCACATTCTCAATTGAAAAATAAGGGCTCTTTGTCAAAGAGTGTTGATGAACAAAATTTGATAAGGTTTAAATGAACAACTATGCGACTTTATTTGATTTGTTTTTTTCTATGTAATATGTGCAATGGATTTGAAATAACGCACGACGTTTGAAATTATAAAATTTAGTATAACTAAATACTTTCTATTAGGTCATTAGAATACGTATAGATAAAGTTATTTTTATATCTTATCAATGTTTTAACTGTTGTTTTGATATAGTCATGTGTCTCTTTATAATTTTTAATCGTTAAGTTTTCAAAAAACTGCCAATCTTTTCTATCATAAGCGACTAACATGTCTTGAATGATATCATAATATGTCTTTAATTCAGGTTGCTTAGAAAGCATATAATCTACAACTCTTCCTTGTGTCTCTTCGTATTTAAATAGTGCATATTTTTTAAATTCCACATAATCTAATCTCTCTCTAGGTATTAAGAATAGGCGCCAATGTTTCTTTAATTTTCGATATAATTTACCATTATCATTTTTTAAATTTTTGACTTGATTCATACATTTCACACGTAACTTATTTAATGTTCTTGTTAATAATTGGACTAAATGAAAGCGATCAATAATAATTTGTGCTGATGGGAAAACACTGTGAATGACTTTCATATAAGGACTGTTCATATCTATTGTAATCGTCTTTACATTTTTACGTGCTTCTCTTGAAAATTTCATAAAATACATGATTAAATCGTAAGCACGTCGGAAAGGTAAAATATCTAATAATAAATGTGTTTGTGCATCACAATAAACAAAACTCATCTTATTAGGACAATCTTTTGTTGTTTTTAATTCATCAAAACATAGATGTTCAGGTAATTTATCAAAGTTAACCGTATGTCTTTGTAGATGTTGATTAAGTAATCGATGAACAGTATTGTGAGAAATGAAGTTTACATAACCTAAATTTTTTTCAGAGATATTTATATGTGATTGCATCAAAACACTTTGTTTAACTCTATTAGCTATATTTGAATAAGCATTTAATTCTGTTGTTTTGGCAATAAAAGTTTGATGACAATGTCTACATAAAAAACGTTGCTTTCTTAATTTTAAATAAATAGGTTTCTCCATCATCTTACCCCATAAAATTGTGCATACTTTCGTACCATTTTTTACAATAGCTTGTTTATTATTAATATGACCGCAACATTCACATGCATGTGGGATATAGGTTAACGTACTGTATACCATGTGACAATAATAATTTTTATATTTTTCGGCTTCTACAGCTTGAATTGTGATGTATCTATTGCGTAGTTCAAAATC
>NZ_JBZXTS010000016.1:0-31331 GCF_058895785.1 Staphylococcus sp. B1(2026) | reverse complement strand
TATATTAGTATACCCAAACCAAAAAATATAAATTAATTAAATTAGTTTATTATCATCAAGATGACTACCAGCAAGCGATTAAAAATTTACAACATCGCGCGCTGATAGGTGGTATGTTATTTTTTATAGTTATGTTAATTTCATTATATCGTTGGCCATTAGTGATAACAGTACCAATTAGTTTAATTGCCACGCTATTTATTGTATATGGTGGGTATCAGGCAAGTAAAAAAGATCTTAAATTAATAACAACTAGAAAAAGATAAGGAGAATGTGATATGAAACAATTAATGGATAAATTATTTAACTTTATGATAGGCGGCGATATGAATGATAAGGATGAATATCAACAGCAAGAAATTTATAAATTAATGGCTAAAGGTTATGTGAGTTTATATTGGGGCGTATGGCTAATGTTACAAATTTTATTGATATGGGATATTTATTGGTATGGTTATTTAACATTAGCGACTTATGGAGTAGGTATAATTTTTATCGTCAATAATTTTATAGTGACAAAGAAATTAGATAAAAATAAAATGTTATATAGAGAGTATGAGTCAGTGCAAGATTATAAGATAGCTTTAAGAAATTTAAAATATAGAAGTGCTTTTAGTGGGATATTTTTTGGTACAATCATGATTTTTTTCAGTATTAGTTCTAAAAATATTATCGGTGAAGTTATTTCAATGAAGCACATGTTAGTATTAGGTAGTGTAGGTGTGTTCATAGGGATATTCTTTGGTGTAATGATGTATGTGATGTGTAAAAAATATTTCCGTGTTATTGAAGAAGAATTAGTTTAGTAAAAATAAATCTTTATAGCCTTTGTTTAATGAAGGATATAAAGATTTTTTTAGTATGCATTAGATGGTATAATTATATAGAATAAAGGGGGGTAAAGTGATGAATTTACGTCGTATATATGCAAAACCAGGCTATGGTAAAACGGCTTTAATTATAGATGAAATTGTGGCAATGAGGCAACAACAATTAGTAGAGGGTTTATTAGCTATTGAACCGATATTAGTGATTGCACCGCAACAATATTCATATAGTTTTGAAGCACAGCTATCAGAAAGATTATCGACATTAGCTGAAATAGATATTACTTATTTTAATCGTTTGGCAAGACAAATTTTACAAGAGGCTGGGCAAATGCCAGTAAAAGTATTGACTTCAAGTAGTCAATTTTTATTAATGCATAGAGCAATTTTAGAAATTAAAGCGCATTTAAGTGTATTTCATACAATGGCAGGTAGTTATCATTTTACTAATGAAATGATTAATCAAATTAAAGCATTTAAACAATATGGGATAACTGTTGAAAAATTGGCAGAAGATTTATCACATCAGCCTAATGAAAGATTATCTGATTTATTATTAATTTATCAACAATATGAAACTTTATGTGTTTCACGTGAAAATGCATTTGATAATGAAGCCATTTTACAACTTGCTTTGAAATATATTAAAACAAATCCAATGATTGCACAAAGTACTGTATATATTACAGACTTTTATAATTTTAGTGAATTAGAGTATCGCTTTATTGGTGAGTTAATTCAAGCAGCTAAACAAGTTATTATTGCCGAAAGTTATCCAGTAGAATTATTAAAATTAAAAGATGGACAAGTGTATCAGCCATTAGATGATATACAATTAGAGCATTCTCAATATCAATGGTCAATGTGGCGTAAATATTTAGAAATGGATGCTAAATTAACTACGCTAGTTAAAACACTTAATTATCAATTAATTACAGAACAACAACAAGAATTAGTACATGAAATTTGGCAAGTATTGGATCAACAAAAAATAGTTAAATATATGATGCGTCATCAACAAGGTGATTATCAAGTGGCAGTATTATCGGACGAGGATAATCCATATAGTCGTTTTGATAATGAAGCTTTACAACATATTTCAGCGTCTTTTGATCAATTCAATAGCGTAAAAAAATTAGGGCATCAGCATGTCATGATTTCTGAACATCAAACAGTCGCTGATGAAGTGGCTGCGGTGGGTCATGATATAATTAAAAAAATGCAACAAGACCCATTATTATCATGGGATGATTTTACGATTATGTATCGTGATAGTGATAAGTATGCCTCAGTATTGACTGAAATGGCCCATCATTACCAAATACCAATAGATATTAGTGAGAAGCATTATATTAAAAATCATCGTTTAATTCGTTTACTATTTAAATTATTAAGAATAGCGAATGGTGATTGGCGTAGTGAAAATATTTTAGGTGTTTTTAAAACAGGTTTAATGACTTATTCGCGTTCGATTATTCACTATCTGTTTGAAATGATTACACAAGCAATGACTATAGATGTAAATGAAAAATTAACTATTAATGAATGGCAGCCATTATTTTATCAAGCTATCGAACAATTACCTAAAGCAACACGTCATAACTGGATAAAAACAACAAAAGAATTAGACAAACAATTTGAAGCTTATCAAACTGATGAAGCATTATATGATGTAGAAGAATTTAGTTATCGTATTGGTTATTTATTAACACGTGTTTATGATGAATTAGACGAATTAGAAAATGAAATGATTAAATATAATGTGCAAACAAAAGCACAGTGGCAACAACCTTATATTTTTGGGCAACCACAATACTTTGACAAAAAAGCACAACAGGCAACAACAGCAGAATCACAACAGAGCTATCAATTTTTATCTAATAAAGCACAAAAATATGAAGATATTCGTCAAGCTATTGTTAAAGTATTTATTAATGAGCAAGCATCTTGTATGTTTGATGAAGTAACGACTGTAGGTCAATATATAAGTGTCATTTATCAGTTTTTAATTGCTTCAAAAGTTGAAGTGCGTTTAAGTCATGTTAAAGGACAAAAATTAGCAGCACAATTAAAAGAAACAATGGATAGAGATCATCAAGTATGGCAAAAATTAATATTATTATTTGAACAATCACATGATATTTTAGGTGATGTTGAAATAAATAATGATGATTTTATTGATTTATTGTCGACGATTTTAGAAGTTATTACTTATGATACGATTCCGAGTGGTCAAAATTATGTGATGGCGAGTCATTTTGATAGAATTTTATCAAAAAATAAACGTCATGTGTATCTGTTAGGTTTAAATAGTGATAGTTTACCACATCAAGTGGCAACACATAGTTTATTAACAGATGAAGATAGATTGCAGTTGCATCAATTAGGATTGAAAGATCATCAATCGGCATATTTATTAATGGTAGATGAAGAATTATTAGCTTATCGTTTATTAACATCAGCTCGAAGTTCAATTTCAGCGAGTTATACGGTATCAACATTAGCAGGTGTACAACAAGGCATATCCCCTTATTTACAACGTCTACAGAGTATGTTCACTGACTGTTCAATTGTGACAACACCCGCAATTATTAGTTTAAATCAACCGTATCAATCACAAGTATTAACAACGGCTGCAACACCTTATGAATTGATGAGATATATTAATCATTATTTACAACAAATTAAAGATGTGAGTTATCAGCATCAATTAGTGATTGCCGATGATCAAACAGCTACCTATAATCAACAACAATTAACTTTGGCACAACAATTATTAACACAACAATCGCATTTATTACAAGGTTATCAACAATTATTAATCGATTATCCAGTTTATGGTGAGGCGATTTATCAATCTTTAAATTATCGTCATTTACCGAAATCACTGTCAAAACAAGTGGCACAATTGTTGTATCAAAATAATACAGAATATAGTGTGTCGCGATTAGAAACGTATAATCAGTCCCCTTATCTTTACTTTTTAAGATATGGTTTAAGATTAAAACCGAGAGAACAAATAAGATTGGATAGTGCTAAGATGGGAACATTATGGCATGCAGTTTTATCAGATAATAGAATAATTGCAATGATTAACCAACATACTGAGCGTCAAGTGATACCAGATCAAAATGCCATAGAAGCGTTAGTGACGACAGTATTAAATGACAAAATAGCACAAGATAGTTTGATGACACATTTATTAGAGGGGCAAAAATTACAATACCAGCAATTTATTGATTTATTAACTAAAGTCGTTAGTGTAGAAGCTTATCAGCATCCATTTAGTGATTATGAGCGTCAATTAATTGAAGAGAAATATAGTGTGGAATATAGTTTTAAAGTGCCATTGGAAGCACAAAATGAAGCGGGTCAACGTTTAACCGCTTTGTTAGGCATAGATCATATACCTTCATTTACCTTACGTGGTGTAATTGACCGTATTGATATTAATCAAAAAGATCAAAGTTTGCAAATTATCGATTATAAATCTAGTGACAAAACATTACAATGGGAATTGTTAGCAAGTGGTCATCAATTACAATTAGTGACTTATTTATGGATGACACAATTTATACCGCAATTAACAGACTATCAACCAGCAGGTATGTATTATTTTTATTTAAATAATAAAACGGTAGATACTGTTGAATATCCAACATTAGCTGAACAAGTTAAATTATATCAATTAAAAGGTTTAACAGTAGCGACGACTGATCAGCAAGTTCTGAATCATGACCATTCAAATGATGGTAGCATTTTAAACATTAAAACGAATAAAGATGGTAGTTTAAATAAAAATTCATGGAAAGCAGTCATTTCACCTAATGAATTAACACAACTATATCAAGTTGTCATGGGTGAAATTGTTAAAATCATTAATCGTATTTATCAAGGAGATATTACATTGAGTGCGGTGCAATATAAACAAAAAGAATTAACTTATTTTAATGAATATCAAGCGATTTGTTTATTTGATGAAGTAAAATATCCACAACAAATAATAAAAATTCAAAATCTTAATAAAGAAGATGTTTTAGGAGGTGAAAATAATGATTAATATAGCAGCTAAACCACAACGTATACAACAAGCGTCGCCCATGCAATGGGCAGCGATGAATATTAAAAAGCATGATATTTTAGTTTCGGCTGCTGCAGGTTCAGGTAAAACAAAAGTGTTAGCTGAACGTATTGCTGCTCAAATATTTGATAGTTATATTGATGAGAAGATGCCTAATTTATCTATTAGCCAATTTGTAGTCGTAACTTTTACGGATGCATCAGCAAAAGAAATGAAAATGAGAATTGAAAAGCAATTAAGACATCACTTTCGTCCAGAACATTTTGATGATGAAGCAACGCAAGTGGCAGGGCAATTGTATTTAAAGCAACAATTAATAGAATTAACACAAGCACCGATTTCTACTTTGCATGCATTTTGTTTAAGTATTATTAAGGAACATTATTATCAAATCGAAGAATATTATAATGATCAATTACATAGTTTAAATCCAGACCATCAAATTGCAAATGATCAACAATTAGAAGAAGCAAGATTATCGGCAATGGCTAAGGTTTATCATTTGTTAGAAGAGACTGAAGGCTTTTATCAATTGTATCGATTTTTAAGTGGTGACAGAGATGATAGTCAGTTTAATAAAATTATTTTCAAATTATATAATCAGATGTTAAGTACACCTGATCCATTAAAATGGGTTGAAGAAAGTTTAGATAAGTATTATTTACCAGAACATGAACAGCTATACTATCAAGATGTCATTTTAAATATGATGTTACCTCAAATTGAACAATATTTAGATTATGTACGCCAGAAATTATTAAATCATTTAGAGCAAGCCAAAACTTCGACTTTACTAGATGTAATGAATAATAAAGAAGAGCATCTACAAAGCCAAATCATTGAAGCAATAGATAATAATATTAAAACCATTGATAAATGTATGTTTGAATTGCATCGATGTCAACAACAATCAGACTTATTAGCATGTAGTCAAATCTTTGAATCGGTTCAAGACAGTTTGAAAAACTTTAAACAATGGACTGTGAAGAAAGATATGAGTCGTAAAGAAGAACTATTAGAAACTAAACAAATTTATAATGACGCGATAGATGAGTTTAAAAATAGTATTGACCAATTAGACAAATCACCTAGTGATATTCAATGGTACTGTGGGCAAAACATTGCAGCATCATGGCAACAACAACAAACTTTATTACCTTTAGTTAAAGTGTTAAAAGTGACTTTAGAAACGTTTCACTACTATTTTATTAGTGAAAAACGTCGAATGAATATCATTGATTTTCAAGATTTTGAACAGCTTGCTTTAAATTTATTAGCACAACATGATGAACAAGGACGTTTACTTTATGATGATAATGGCAAATTATTGCCGAGTGATTTAGCTTATGATTATCAAAAAAATATTGTCGAAATTTATGTAGATGAATATCAAGATACGAATGAAGTACAAGAAAGTATTTTAAATCTAGTGCGCCATGAGCAACAAGCTACATTTTTTAGAGTAGGAGATTTAAAACAATCTATTTATAAATTTAGACAGGCGAATCCTAAATTATTTATTGATAAAGCACAAACTTATTATCCATTAACATTACCTGAGTATTATGATATTCAACAAGATGTTGAAATTTTAAAAACATCACAAGATCAATTGCAAAATAGTTTATTAATTCATTTATCAGAGAATTATCGTAGTCATTATACGGTGCTAGAAAGCATTAACTATTTATTTAATCATTTGATGGATGAAGACATTGGTGAATTGAGTTATGATAATCATGCAGCTTTATATTATCCACAAGTAAAAAGTGATGCAGTGCCTTTTGCTAATACGACAGTTGAAGATTATGCAGAACTTGTTTTGCTGAATGTGAATGTTGAAGAAGACGAAGAAGAAGTGTCATCAGTTGAGCAACAAGCTGAATATGTTGCGCAGGAGATTAAAACATTAGTTACAGAAAATCCACAATTACAATATAGTGATTTTACGATTTTACAACGTTCAGTAAAATCAGCACCTATTTATCAACGTGTTTTTGCAAAATATAATATGCCTTTTTATAGCCCGTTAAAAGAAGGTTTTATGGCAACTGATGAAGTGCAAACAATGTTAAGTTGTTTACGTGTGATTGATAATCAAAACCAAGATATTCCATTAGTGGCACTTTTACGTAGTCCTTTATTTGCTTTAAGTGATGAACAATTGGCGTATATTCGTGTATTATCACCAAAAGGTGAATTTGCTGTACAAGCACGTCGAGTCGCCTATCAATTAGCATCCATTGAGTTACCTGAACATGTAGATGCTTTAGTCATCGAACAATTATCTCAACAATTACGTCAAGTGTTTGATAGTATTGCTGAATGGCGAGAGTATGGTAAAAATAATGCGATTAGTGAGTTAGTGCAGTATATTTATCAACAATATCATTATCCACAACGTGTATTAGGTTTGACGGACGGTAAAACACGTCAATTAAATTTATTACAATTCAAATCATTTGTAGAAGAATATGAAACAAATTATTTAGGCACGGATTTAACTAATTTTATTAATTATGTAGACAATATTTTAGCGCAAAAACAAGATCGACAACCACCAAATATTATGAAACAAAATGTTGTGAATATGATGACGATTCATGGCTCAAAAGGATTGGAATTTAAATATGTGTATTTAGTCGGTGCGGAGAAACAGTTTAATGAAGCAGACTATAAGTCGGATTATTTAATTAATAAACAGGATGGTATTGCTTTAAAATATTATGATGATATTCATAATACAAAAACTAAAACAATTTTTTTACAAAGTTTAATTTATAAAGAACGTAAAGAAATGTTATCAGAAGAATTACGTTTACTGTATGTTGCCTTAACACGTGCTGAATATAAATTTACGATTGTGGCAGGTGTTAAAAATATTAAGCACGATGATCATGACCACTTGTTACTGCCAAACACTTTAGTTCAAGACCATAAAGTACATCCGTATCAAAGATATAAGGCTAAACATTATTTAGATTTTATTTTACCTGTGGTTCGTATGCATCCAACAGCTTGGTCGCAAACACCATTAGAACAACCAGCGATATGGGAGTTAAATCATACGACAGAACGTCGTGCAAATTGGCGTGTCACTGTAGCGAAACAACAAACAATGAGTGAAGCACAGTGGGTGATTAATGAAGCAGTACCGCAAATTACATTTAATCAGCAATTTGATGAAGCCCTACAACATCATACAGCTCAACAATTTGTTGAAACATTACCTGACAGTGAAACATTGGCATTGCCTTCTAAATTTGGTGTTTCACGTTTGAAGAAATTGCATCAACAATTGACTGAAAATGAACAGCCAATATATTTAAAATATAAACAATTGCATTTAGAAGAAGATGACATTACCCAAGAAATAATGTTATCAGCTACTGAACGTGGAACAATAATTCATCGTGTCATTGAATTATTAATTAATGCTAAGCAAGTGATAGTAAATCAACAACAACTTGTTAGTTTTATTGATGACATGATAATGAATGGGAAAATTGATCAAGCGTTAGGTGTACAGTTTCAGGCACATAAAACGTCTATAGAAACTTTATATCGCTTTACACAATCGGCTATTTATCAACAAATTTTAAATAGTTTAGCGATTAAAACAGAGTATCCATTTATTAGTCGTGTGCCATTAGTGAATTTAAATGATAATGTCGATGTCTTACAAGTGTCAGAACAGCAAGGTGTTTACATTGGATTAGATTATCCAAAAACTAAACAAACAATATTAATACAAGGTATCATTGACTGTCTGATACAAATTGATCAGCAGCACTATGTGATTATTGATTTTAAATCAGATAGAATTGGACAACGTACAGATGAAGATTTAATAGAACTTTATAAACCGCAATTATTATTATATAAACAAGCAATTTATCAAATGTTAGCAGTTTATCAGTCTAATATTCAAGTAGATGCAGTATTGTATTATTTGAATGCTGATAAAGCTTTTGAAGTGTAGGTGAGCCAATGAATCTATTAGTAACGGGTGGTGCAGGTTTTATCGGGAGTCATTTTATTAAATATATGTTGAATAAATATTCTAATATAAAGATAATTAATGTTGATAAATTGACTTATGCAGCTAATCCCTCTTATTTAATCGACTATCAGCTGCATCCACATTATCATTTTATTGAAGCGGATATTAGTCAACGTTCACAAATGTTACAGATATTTAAGGACTATAAAATTAGCCATGTCATTAATTTTGCAGCTGAATCACATGTGGATAGAAGTATTGACAATAGTTTGCCTTTTATTCAAAGCAATGTGCAAGGTGTGGTGAATTTATTAGAATGTATTAAACAATATCCAGTTGAAAAATTCATTCAAATGTCAACGGATGAAGTTTATGGGGATACTTTAAGTGGTGAATTTGTAGAAAGTTCGCCGCTTAAAGCAAGTAGCCCTTATTCAGCGAGTAAGGCAAGTGCAGATTTATTTATTCAAAGTTATGAAAGAACGTATAATTTACCTACAATTATTGTTAGAAGTAGTAATAATTTTGGAGAAAATCAGCATCAAGAGAAATTCATTCCTGTTGTTATTAAAGCATTATTGACTAATACAAGCATTCCAGTATATGGTGATGGTCAACAAACGAGAGATTGGATATATGTTGGTGAGACAATACGAGCATTAGATGTGGTTTTACAACAAGGTCAATTACATGAAATTTATCATATCGGTGCGAATCAAACGATGACTAATCTTAAATTAATTGATCACCTAGCACAGCTCATTGGTGTCGATGCACAAATTAAATTTGTAACAGATCGACCAGGGCATGATGTACGTTATGCTTTGAATGTTGATAAAATTAATCAATATTTAGGCTGGCAAGCCGGAGGTCAGTTAACTGAACAGTTGAAAAAGACTGTAGTGTGGTATAAGGATAAAATAATTCTATAAATTAAAGTGTTGACGATTTTGTCGTCAACACTTTAATTTTTTTCATATTTATACAAAAAATAAGTTTAAAATAACACATTAAATAACAAAAATGTATTTAAAGTAAATAACGACCGTTGACGAGTTGTTTTAACAATGATAACCTTAACAAGTAACTAAAATATATTAGGAGGATATATAAAATGTCGCGTATTACATCATTATTTGGTCAACGACCGAGTCAAGGTGCAGAATTAGATGCACAATATAAGGCTTTGCGTTGGCAAGTTTTCATGGGTATTTTTATTGGGTATTTAGCGTACTATTTAATTCGTAAAAATTTTTCATTAGCAATGCCCTATTTAATTGATACTTATAATTATACAAAAGCAGATTTAGGAACAGTATCTGTGGCATTATCGTTTTCATATGGTATTAGTAAATTTGTTATGGGGAATGTTTCAGACCGTAGTAATCCTAAATACTTTATTACTATTGGTTTAATTGGTTCTGCCATTGTCAGTTTAGTTTTTGGTTTAGTACCTGGAGTATTAAGTTCATTAACTGTGATGATGTTTTTAGCTATTTTAAATGGATGGTTTCAAGGTATGGGATATCCACCTGGTGCTAAAACAATGACAAACTGGTTTTCAATATCAGAGCGTGGTTCTTGGTGGAGTTGGTGGAATATTTCACATAATGTCGGTGGTGGTTTAATTGGACCATTAGCCTTGATAGGTTTAGCTATCTTTGGACAATGGCAATCACTGTTTTATTTACCAGCAATGATTGCACTTATGTTAGCAGTAGTAACTTTCATATTAATGAAAGATACACCACAATCTCTAGGTTTACCACCAGTTGATGTTTGGAAAAATGAAAAAATAATTACTTCAGTAGATCCACAACAAAAATTATCTTCTAAAGATATTTTTATGAAATATATTATTCATAATAAATTTTTATGGTCAATTGCGATTGCTAATATTTTTGTGTACTTTGTTCGTAATGGTATTATTGACTGGGCCCCTACTTATTTAAAAGAAGTTAAACATTTTTCGATTGATAAACAAAGTTGGGCATACTTTTTATATGAATATGCAGGTATTTTTGGGATGTTAGCGAGTGGTTATTTAAGTGATAAAGTCTTTAAAGGTCACCGAGCACCACCAATGTTACTATTTTTAGTTGGTGTATTAATTGCAGTAGTTGTTTATTGGCAAAATCCAGCAGGTAATCCACTTGTAGATAATATTTGTTTAGTCGCGATTGGTTTCTTAATTTATGGGCCAGTAATGATGATTGGTTTACAGGCAGCCGATTTAGTACCTAATGTAGCAACTGGTACAGCAACAGGCTTAACAGGTCTATTTGGTTATTTAATCGGTTCAGCAAGTTCTGGTTATGTATTAGGAAAATTAGTAGATTTATTTGGCTGGGATGGAGGTTTCATCTCATTAGTTGCTTCATGTGTTTTAGCTTTTATTTTCATCGCTTTCACATTATTTAAAAAAACATCGAAGCAATTAGAAGCACAAAAGTAATTAGAATTTAATTAAGCAGTCTTACGCGTATTTTTGTAGTACGCGTAAGGCTGTTTTTATCTTATAATAGTAAATTTTAATGAATAATAGTTATTAAAGTTATTTCAATTTAAACAGTAGTTCAGTAACTGTCTCATGTCTTGTGCATTATCAACAAATATGTTACTTAGATATGTACTAATTGTCTAATTAAAGAAGGGATTTATTATGATAAACTGTAAACGCTTACTCAAGATGTGCACACTTAAGTGAAGAAGTTAAAAACGAGGAGGTTAATAAGATGGATAAAAAACATAGTGATATATATCAAACACAATTAGATACATTATTATCACGTGGATATAATGCCGATTTATTACCTAGAACAAAAGAACAAAAGACGACAACAGCTTTAAATTATTTCACTTTATGGATGGGGTCCATCCATAATATTCCGAGTTATGCTGCAGTGGGTGGTTTTTTATTCTTAGGATTATCACCTATTAATGTTATGTTGGCTATTATATTGAGTTCGCTTGTTGTTAGTGCATTTATGGCTTTCAATGGTTATGCAGGCTCTAAATACGGGATTCCATTTTCAATGCATTTACGTTCAATTTATGGTGTTACTGGTTCTAAATTACCAGGGTTTTTAAGAGGTTGTGTGGCTGCAATTGCATGGTTCGGATTGCAAAACTATACAGGTTCATTAGCATTACAAATTTTAATTAGTAAAATTTTCCCTGGATTTAGTACATTAGGTGGTGAAGCTTCATTTCTAGGTTTATCAGTACCAGGATGGATATCATTTACTCTATTTTGTTTAATGAATGTAGCGATTGGTTTAGGTGGTGGAGGTATTTTAAATAAATTCACACTGTTTTTAAATCCACTTATTTATATCGTGTTTGGTGGGATGACAATTTGGGCCATTAGTGTTGCAGGCGGTTTTGGTAATATTTTAAATTATACAGTACAGACTGAACATCCACATTCTAGTTTGATGGTATACTTAATCATTATTACTGCAACTTTATCAACTTGGGCTGCACCGGGTGTGAGTGTTGCAGACTTTACACAAACAGCTAAATCAACTAAGGCACAAATGTTTGGACAAACAGCTAGTTTAGTTGTAGGTTATACAATTTTTGCTTTCTCAAGTGTTGCGATTTTAATCGGTGGTTCAATTCACTACGGTGCAACAGAATGGAATGTTTTAACGATTGTAGAAAAATGGGATAGTTTACCAGCAATCATTTTATCAATGGCAGTATTTTTATTAACAACAATTTCTACTAATGCAACAGGTAATATTATTCCAGCAGCTTATCAATTAGTTGCTTTATTCCCTAAAAATGTTAATTACAAAACAGGCGTAGTTATTGCTTCGATTATTAGTGTGTTAATTATGCCATGGAAGATGATGGAAAATGCTGATAGTATTTTCTTATTCTTAAACTTAATTGGTTCAGTTTTAGGACCAGTAGGTGGTGTAATGATTGCGGAATACTTCTTAATATCTAAAAAAGAAATTGATATTAATGAACTATATATGGATAAAACGAATAAGACAAGTAAATATTTAGGTACGAATGTTCAAGCCTATATTGCCACATTAATTGGTTTAGCATTAGCAATTGTAGGACAATTTGTTTCAGCATTGAGTGCGTTTAATGATATTTCTTGGATTGCAGGTTTTGTTTCAGCAGGTATTATTTATACAATTATCAGAAAAAAATAGAATTAGAAGGAGATAAATAAAATGTTTGATTTAATAATTAAAAATGGTTTAGTAGTCGTAGATAGTGGTGAAATGGTAACAGATGTTGCTGTTAAAGATGGTAAAATTGCAGCTTTAGGTAGCAATTTAGGTGAAGCTAAAGAAGTGATTGATGCACAAGGTTTAGTAGTTAGCCCAGGTATGGTAGATGTTCATGTTCACATTACAGATCCAGGTGGTGGTTATCGTGACCTTTGGGAAGGATATGTAACTGGAACACGTGCTTGTGCTAAAGGTGGGGTAACTTCATTTATGGAAATGCCACTTAACCAAATTCCAGCAACAGTTGATGGAGAATCATTAAAACTTAAATATGCAGCAGGCGAAGGTAAATTAGCTGTAGATGTGGCTTCTTTTGGTGGTTTGGTACCATTTAACTTAAATGGAGGTATTCAAGAATTAGAAGCAGAAGGTGCAGCTGCTTATAAATGTTTCATGGCTACTTGTGGTGACCGTTCAATTGAAGGTGACTTCATGAATGTTGATGATTATTCATTATACGAAGGAATGCGCCAAATTGCGAAAACAGACAAAGTGTTAGCTATTCATGCTGAAAATGCAGCAATTACTGACAAATTAGGGGAAATTGCTTATAAGAATGGTGAAAAAACATTAAAAGCTTATGTTGCAACACGTCCAGTATTTACTGAAGTAGAACCAATTCGTCGTGCAATTTTATTTGCTAAAGAAACAGGATGCCGTATCCACATTTGTCACGTTGCATGTCCAGAAGGTGTAGAAGAAGTGATTAAAGCGCAACAAGAAGGGATTGACGTAACGTGTGAAACATGTGTACACTATATGTATTTCCATACTGATGAATTAGATGCGATTGGTCCAGTTGTGAAATGTTCGCCGCCAATTCGTGACTTAGATAATCAAGAAAAAATGTGGGAACAAATGTTAGAAGGTAAAATTAATTTTGTAACTTCTGATCATTCACCATGCACGCCTGATCTAAAAGATAAGGAAAATGCATTTGAAGCTTGGGGAGGTATCCCAGGTGTACAAAGTAATGTAGATGTTTTCTATGATGAAGCTGTACAAAAACGTAATATGCCATTAACATTATTTGCTAAAGTGACAGCGACTAATCCTGCAGAACGTTTTGGATTAGAAAGCAAAGGAAGTATTGCTGTTGGAAAAGATGCTGACTTTGTGTTTATTAAACCTAATGCACCGTATGTATTGAAAGCAGAAGATTTAGAATATCGTAATAAAATTAGTCCTTACTTAGGTCGTGAAATTGGCGCGCAAGTTGTCCGTACAATCTTACGCGGTACAACAATTTATGAACAAGAACAAGGTGTAGTAGAAGAATTTAATGGTAAATTCTTTAAATAATTAAATAAAAGTGAATGGAAGCTTAGATTATCTAAGTTTCCATTAGTTATTTATTAAAATGAAATAGAAATGAGTGATGACAATGGAAAAAGAACATTATCCGTATTGGAAAAAAATTATTTATGTTTTAACATTTGGATGGATTGCCATCTGGATATATCGTGTAGCACTAACACCAATTTATCCGCAACTAAGTGAATTTTTTAATCATGCTTCTAAACAGGAGTTAGGTTTAATTTCTAGTTGTTATTTTTTTGGTTATGTCTGTACACAAATACCTTCTGGTATTTTAGCAGATAAATTTGGTAGAAAAGCTGTATTAATCCCAGGATTTATATTATTTGCTTTAGGGACAGTTGCAGTTGGTTTATCGACTAATTTAATGGCATTATATATTGGAAGTGTGTTAGCGGGTATTGGTTGTGGAACATATTATGGTGTAGCGTATTCATTAACAGGTGTTTATGTACCTAAAGAAAAGAAAAGTTTTGCCACAGCAATTGTTAATAGTGGTTCAGCTATGGGCAGTGGTTTAGGATTAATCGGCTCAAGTTATGCTGTTAAGCAGTTAGGTTTACCTTGGCAATATGTTGTATTTACAATTGTAGCGATCATTATCATTATGATTGTTGTTTTTATTAAAGTAATTAAGAAAGATGATAGTGTAACAAAAGTAGTAGAACACAAAACTTTACCACTAGAACGTCAATCAAGTGGTATTAAAACTTTATTTACACCGTCATTAATTGCAACTTATTTAGTTTATTTTGTTACATGTTATGCATTTTATTTAATTGACACTTGGTTGCCTGACTTTTTATCATCTGAACGTGGTTTAGATGGGATGGAAAGTGTGATTACGTCAATTGTTTTTGCAGCCGCTATTCCGGGAGCTTTAATATTTAGTAAATTAGCAGATAAATTTAATGATAAAAAAGAAATATTTATTTTAGTCTTAGAATTAGTTGCTGCAGCAATGTTATTATTAGCTGTTTTATCTACGAGTAAGCCAATCTTGATTATTTGTTTAGCACTATATGGTTTCTTTGGTAAATTGGCTGTTGAGCCAATTATCATTTCATGGATTAGTGAAAAAACAGGTGGTAAGAACATTTCAACTACACTAGGTGTTTTTAATTTCTTCGGTATGTCATCAGCAGTTATTGTACCATGGTTAACAGGTCGTATTGATGATGTAATGGGCAGTAAACAATATGCTTTTTATTTAGCAGTTATATTAATGATTATAGGTGCTATTATTTTCTATAGTATCAATCGAAAAAAACAAAAATCATTAATTTAAAATCAGCAGCTACTTAATTTCTTGTATGTTAAGTAGCTGTTTTATTAATTAATGATATTTTATAAACAAATTTCAACAAAAATAGCTTTATAAATGTTATTATATTGGTAATTAACAATCTTTGTTAGTTGATGAAAATTAATATTTAAATTCAAAGGAGATTAATGAGATGGTGACAAGATTAACAAGTGATAGAATTCCAGAAGCAGTAGGGAGTTATTCTCCAGCAAGTAAAGTAGGTAATTTAATTTTTACATCGGGTCAATTACCAATTAATGCACTAACTGGTAAAATTGATGAAAGTGATTCTGTTGAATGGCAAGTAGCACAATCAATGAAAAATGTTAAAGCGATTTTAGAAGACAATGGTTCTTCATTAGATAAAATTGTGAAAACAACAGTTTATTTAGCAAATATTGAGGATTTTCAAGCATTTAATCAAGTATATCAAACGTTTTTTGAAGGTGACTATCCAGCACGTACAGCCTTTGCAGTAGGTGCTTTACCATTAGGAGCTTTGGTAGAGATAGAAGTTGTTGCGGAGGTTGATTAATGCGCATTAATACTAAATTGCTGCATGGTTATGCTGTGATAGATGAAATGACAGGCGCAGCATCTATTCCTAAGTATCAAACATCAACATTTCATAATAAGAAATTATATTGTGATGAACAAGCTTATTTTTATACACGTTTTTCTAATCCAACAATTGATGCTTTAGAAGAAGGGTTAGGTGTATTACAAGCGTCTAAATATGCTTTAGCATTTTCTTCAGGTATGGCAGCAATTAGTAATGTTTTAATGTTACTTAATGCAGGTGAACATTTAATTTTACCTAAAGATGTTTATGGAGGGACTTGTCAGTTTGTGACGAAAATTATTCATAAATATAATATTTCGACGACTTTTGTTGATATGTCTGATTTGGCTGAAGTAGAAGCGGCAATTAAACCTAATACACGAATGATTTATATGGAAACACCATCAAATCCATTACTAAAGATAGTGGATATTAGAGCAATTGTTGCGATAGCTCAACAATATCAATTAATAACTGTCGTTGATAATACATTTATGACGAGTTTATATCAACAACCATTAGCATTAGGTGTAGATATAGTAGTCGAAAGTATGACAAAATTTATTAATGGGCATAGTGATGTGGTAGCAGGTGTTGTTGCGACAAATGATTCGACTTACTATGAAGAATTAAAATTGTTTCAGAAAAATTTTGGCGCTATTTTAGGTGTAGAAGATGCGTGGTTAATTTTAAGAGGCATGAAAACGATGGGCTTAAGAATGGAGAAATCTATTGCTAATGCTAGTAAAATGGCTGAATTTTTAAGCCATCATCCTAAAATAAAAGCAGTCTATTACCCAGGTTTAGCAACACATGCGTCATACGAAGTGCATCAATCACAAGCCCAACAAGGTGGTGCAGTGCTTTCGTTTGTGTTTAATAGTCATGAAAGTATGTTAGATTTTACAAGTAAAATTAAATTGCCAATCTTAGCAGTGAGTTTAGGTGGTGTAGAATCAATTCTTTCTCATCCAGCAACGATGTCACATGGTGCTTTAAGTGAAGAAGAAAGACAATCACAAGGTATTGTTAGTGAGCTATTACGTTTATCATGTGGTATTGAAGATGTTGAAGATTTAATTGAAGATTTCCAACAAGCATTGATATAAGTAAATTATATGAGAGGTTGAATATATTAACCTCTTTTTAAATTGTTTTAAAGTAAATAAAGTCGGTGTAATAAGATTAAATATGACACAGGACGAGTAATTAATACTTATAATTGAAGTGGTTTTATGTTAAAATAGAAATGTAATTCTATAATAAAAAATGAATAAATTAGTCAGGAGTTTATTATGGCTAGGAAACAATATGGTGGAAAACAAGTCAGCGTATTAATGATTAATCTAATTATTGTCATTATATTAGGTTTTTTGTTAAGTAATATTAGTTTTACCGAGATTAATAGAGTAACAATTAGCATGATGGGATTAATGCACATTACTTCATTTTATATATCAGATTATTATAAACATTATAATAGTAGAGGGTATTTGGAGGAATTTAAACATACACTAATATATAGTACGTATATGTTATTAGGTATGGTGATTATCACATTCATGACAAAAGGTGCTATCCCAATTTCACGTCGAGGCGTTATTATTTTTGTAGTTGTTAATGCAGTAATGATTTATTTAACGAATATTATTATTAGATATTATCAACTATTTAAAGATAAAAATAATCCTTATAGTACACAAGTGTATGTGATTACAACGAGTCAAAGATTAGATTTTATTTTAAATAAAGCTAATCAAGCGGGCGCATGGGGTGGAAATATTATTGCAGCAACATTATTAGATGGTGCGAGTATTAATAGAACACAATATCCATCATTAGATATTGTGCCTCAGGATACAATTATTGATTTTGCACAACATCGTGTTGTCGATGAAGTAATTATTAATGTACCGAGTGATCAAAATTATAAATTGGCGCACTTAATTAATGTTTTTGAAAGTATGGGGATTATTGTCAATGTCAGTATCAGTGCTTTTGATTTTGATGTTAGTGGCGAAAAACGAGTGAAGAAAATAGCGGGTTTAAGTGTAGTTAGTTTTTCAACACGTTTTTATAATCCATTACCTATGTTGTTGAAACGTCTTATGGATATTGTAAGTGCTATAATAGGTTTAATTTTTTGTGGTGTGCTTTATATTATTATTGGTCCAATCATTAAATTAACCGATGGGGGTCCAATTATTTTCAGCCAAGAGCGTGCTGGGAAAAATGGACGTATTTTTAAATGTTATAAATTCCGTTCGATGTATGTAGATGCTGAAGAGAAAAAACAAGAACTGATGAAGCATAATGAAATGAAGGGACATATGTTTAAAATGGAAAATGACCCTAGAATTACTAAAATAGGTAAATTCATTAGAAAAACAAGTCTTGATGAATTTCCACAATTTTTAAATGTTTTATTAGGAGATATGAGTTTAGTAGGTACACGTCCACCTACGAAAGATGAATTTAGTCACTATACGCCATCACAAAAGAAACGCTTAAGATTTAAACCAGGAATTACAGGTTTATGGCAAGCAAGTGGTCGTAGTAATATTACAGATTTTGATGAAATTGTTGCATTAGATGTTGAGTATATTGATAATTGGTCATTATGGCTAGATATTAAAATTATTATTAAAACAATTGTCAATGTCATTAAAGGGCAAGGAGCGAAATAAGGAGAAGGAAATGATATTTGCAGGTATTTTAGCCGGTGGGACAGGCACACGTATGGGTTCTACAATTCCTAAACAATTTTTAGATTTAGGTGAGAAACCAGTTTTAATACATACTATTGAAAAATTTTTAGTGATTCATCAATTTGAAAAAATTGTTATTGCTATTCATCCTGAATGGATTGCACATTTTGAAGACTTGATAGAAAAATTTTTACCTGAACATAAAGATAAATTGTTAATTACAGAAGGTGGTGAAGATCGTAATGATACGATTTATAATGTAATTAAGTGTATTGAACAAAAGTATACATTAACAGATGAGGATAGCTTAGTGACTCATGATTCTGTTCGTCCATTTATATCAGTGAGAATTATCAAAGAAAATATTGATTTAATGCAACAATATGATGCAGTAGATACTGTTGTGCCTGCTACAGATACTATTGTTATGAGTCAAGATGGTCAAACAATAGCTGATATTCCAAGACGAGATTATATGTATCAAGGTCAAACGCCACAATCATTTAAAATGAATAAATTTATATCTTTATATCGTAGTTTAACAGATGAAGAAAAAAATATTTTAACAGATGCATGTAAAATATTTGTTACTAAAAAAGAAAATGTTGGTTTAGTTAATGGAGAGTTTTCTAATATAAAATTAACGACTGTTGTTGATTTGAAAATTGCTAAAGCAATGTTGGAGGAATAATTTATGATTAATCAGGTATATCAATTAATTAAACCACAAACGATTAATGTAAAATATGCACAGTTAAATTTAAAATATGATGATCATTTAATTGTTAGGCCTACATATTTGGCATTATGTCATGCAGATCAAAGGTATTATCAAGGGAAACGAGCAATACAAATTTTAGAAAAAAAATTACCTATGGCTTTGATTCATGAAGCGTGTGGGGAGATTGTATTTGATCCTACCGATACTTATCAAATAGGTCAAAAAGTAGTTATGATCCCTAATCAACCATTAAAACCTAGTGATGATAATTTTTATGAGAATTACATGGAAGGTGGTTATTTTAGATCTAGTGGACATGACGGTTTTTTAAGAGAATTGGTAGAATTACCTGTAGATAGAGTTGTACCTTTTGATAATATTCCAGAAAATATAGCAGCTATTAGTGAATTTATTAGTGTAGCTGTACATGCTGTTGAAAGATTTCAAAGTGTGGCACATAAGATAAAGCAACGTATTGTCATTTGGGGAGACGGTAGTCTGTCGTTTGTGACGGCACTTGTTTTAAAAAAATTATACCCAGATGCGTGTTTAATTGTTGTGGGTAAAAATCAATCGAAATTAAGTATGTTTTCATTTGTAGATGAGAAGTATATTTTAGATAAATTACCAGAAGATTTTAAATTTGACCATGCATTTGAATGTACTGGTGGAGAAGGTAGTTACTATGCATTAAATGATATTATTCGATATATTAATCCACAAGGAGCTGTGTTAATGATGGGTGTATCAGAAAATAAAATTGCAATTAACACACGTGATATTTTAGAAAAAGGATTAATATTTGTTGGGTCATCAAGATCAGGCAGACAAGATTTTATTCGAACAATTGATATTATTAGTGATGAAAAAGTACAAAGACACTTGAAAAAAATTATTACATTTGAAGGTGCAGTAAAATCAATTGAAGATATACATAAAATATTTTCAACTGATTTATATACACCATTTAAAACAGTTTTCAAATGGGAAATATAGGAGAAATTATGAGTACGCACAAAGTTCGTATAATACAACAGAAAGAGATAGATTTATTAAAAATTTTTGACGACATTTGTCGAGAACATCAGTTAGTTTATTATGCGCTAGGTGGAACTTTGTTAGGCGCAATTCGACATAAAGGTTTTATTCCATGGGATGATGATATGGACTTAGGTATGCCTAGACAAGATTATATAAAATTTATGTCAATTGCTAAAGATGTATTACCTCCGCATATAAAATTGGTTGTTCATGAAGATAATTTGAATAATACTTCTATTAGAGATATAGGTACGGTGGTGACGTTTGGAAAAACAGATTGTAATCCATTTATTGATATTTTTCCTTTAGATGGGTATCCAGAGCCAGGTATTAAAAGAACATTACATGATAAACACATTATGTTTTATCGTATGTTATCAAAAATATCAGTAGTTGATCAGTTATTAGCTCGTGATCGTGGATTTATTGAAAATACAATTGTCAATGTATCGAGAGCATTGCACTTAAATAAATTATTAAATACAAAAAAAATTAATAATAAGATTCAAAATGTGATTAAAAAGTATGATTTTAATACTAGTCCATATGCAGGTAATATTTTAGGAACATACCGAGATAAAGAAATCGTTAAACGAGATATTTTTGGAGAACCACAAAGACTTGAGTTTGATGGGTTTAAAATTTCTTCGCATCAACAACCTGAAGCCTATTTAACGAATGTATATGGTAATTTTATGGAAATTCCACCTGTTGAGAAACAACAAGGACATTTTGAATCTGCTTATGGGAAATAGGAGTAGTCGTATGGTAAGTAGAGTTAAAATTATGGATATTGAAATCGATAAATTAACAATGATACAAACAATATCAGAAGTAGAACGTTTTATTGTTGAAAATAAACCGCTCCATTTGATGGGAGTTAATGCAGATAAGTTAAATTTATGTCGATCAAATCATAAATTAAAAGACATTGTTCAACAATGTGACATTATTAATGCAGATGGTGCTTCTGTTGTGTTAGCTTCTAAATACTTAGGTAAACCTTTACCAGAGCGTGTAGCGGGTATTGATTTAATGCAACATTTACTTAAATTATGTGAAGAAAAAGGGTATAGTACATATTTTTTAGGTGCAAAAGAACAAGTACTACAAGATATGCTAGAAAAATTTCAACATAATTATCCTAATTTATTGATAGCCGGTAGTAGAAATGGTTATTTTTCAGATGATGAATTTTTAGGTATTATCGAAGATATTCGTCAATCTAAAGCACAAGTTGTTTTTATAGGTATTACTTCTCCTAAAAAAGAATATCTTGTGCAACAATTATTAGCTGCAGGTGTGAATAGTGTATTTATGGGTGTAGGTGGAAGTTTTGATGTTCTGTCTGGACATATTTCAAGAGCGCCTCTATGGATGCAAAATTATCACTTAGAGTGGTTATTTAGAGTAATGAATGAACCAAAAAGATTATTCAAACGTTATTTTGTAGGCAATATGACTTTTATTAAAGCAATTGTTTTAGAGAAAAGGAGTAAATAATGTCTAAAATTCTTCATTTATCTCGAACAATGGGTAATGGTGGTGCAGAAAAAGTTGTTTATCAATTAGCTACTGATTTGAAAAAACAATTTGAAGAAGTAATTGTTGCTTCTACAGGTGGTATTTGGGTAGATAAATTACTATCAAAAGGAGTTGTTCATTATGATATCTTAGATATGGAAAATAAATCTCCTAAAGTTATTATGAAGAATTTTACTCAGATTTATCAAATCATAAAGAAACATAATATTACTGTTGTACATACGCATCATAGAATGGCTGCTTTTTATGTGACCTTAATTCAAAAAATTATACCCTCATTAAAGCATATATATACAGCACATAATGTGTTTTATGATAAACGTTCGTTTTATAGATATTCGATAAAAAATGCAGTTACTGTTGGGGTAGGTCAAGGTGTAGTAAATAATTTATTATTTGATGTAGGTGTAAAGAATACAATTAAAATTTATAATAGTGTAATCGATAATGTAAGCGAAAATACTGTTGTTGAAATTTCTAAATTTAACGGTGTTAAAATAGGTTGCATTGCTAGACTAAGTGAGCAAAAAGGGATTATACATCTAATTAATGCAATGCAGTATGTAAAAAATAATAACTTTAAAGTTTATATTATAGGCGATGGTGAACTAAAGTCTTCTTTGCAACAGCGAGTTGATCAACTTAAGTTACAAGAAAAAGTAATATTTTTAGGTTATCGATCAGATGTTTCAGCTTGTATTAATAGTTTAGATTTCTTAATACTTCCTTCATTATTTGAAGGATTACCTTTATCATTAATTGAATTTTTTATGCATCGTAAAACTGTTATTGCAACGAATATTTCAGGTAATAATGAGCTTGTTAATGAGAATAATGGTATTTTAGTAGAAACTAAAAATAGTCAACAACTTGCTAAGGCTATAGATAAGCTAATTAATAATCCTGAATTAAGACAAACTTTAGAAATGCAAGCATATCAAGATTATGTGTCAAAATTTACGTACGATAAATTTTTAAATGAATATTCTAAATTATATCAGAAAGTTTAATGAATTGGGAGAATCAATTATGAAAGAAACAATGTTGACAATTATTGTACCCTGTTATAATTGTCAAAATACAATAAAATCATGTTATGAAAGTATAATAAATCAAAAAAATTTTTCAAAAAGTTATGAGATTATTTTTATTAATGATGGTTCGACAGACGATACATTATTATTATTAAATCAAATTGCTAGTAATGATAATAATGTTAAAATTATTACTCAAGAAAATCAAGGGGTGCCGGTAGCTAGAAATAGTGGATTGAATGAAGCTAAAGGTGAATATATTAGTTTTGTAGATGCAGACGATACTCTGAACTCTGAATATTACTCAAAAATGTTACCAATATTTGAAGAAGCTGATATTGATTTAGTTATCTGTGGTGTTAATTCTGCTATTCATCCTAAAATTAATGATGGTAAAGTATACTTGGAGAATACTTTTGAGGAAATTTTAAATAATATTAATGTACAAGGTTATGTTCCAAATAAAATTTATAAAACTAGTATTATTAAAAAATATAATATTAGTTTTAATTATAAATTCAAAGTTTTAGAAGATTTAGATTTTAATTTGAAATATATTAATTATATCTCTAAATCAGTTTTTTTAAGAGAAAATTTATATAATTATTTTATAGATAATCTAGGAACAATGCGTTCTGGAAATATTGATCATATAAAAAAAGGTATAGATGTCTTTCAAAGTTTAATTGATGACCAGAAATATAATAAAGAACAGCTACTTTCATTAAAAGTAGCTAAGTATCGATATATGATTTGGATTATAGGACAAATGTATGAAGTTAATTATGATAAAAAAGAAATAAAAATATTATTAGATGAACTGAAATCAGAAAAATTATTTTTTAAAAAATATAAAAATTTATTTACTAGAAAACGCTATTTATCATATAAAATGATGATGTTTTCTCCTAAATTATTCCAGTTTGTAGTTTATTTAAAGAATAGAAAATAGGTGATATTTATGAAAAAAGTGATGTTAGTTTTTGGAACACGCCCGGAAGCAATTAAAATGTGTCCTTTAGTAAATGAATTGAAAACTAGAAAAAATATTAATACAATCGTATGTGTAACAGGTCAGCATAGACAAATGTTAGATCAAGTATTGACGGCTTTTAATGTTGTACCAGATTATGATTTATCTGTAATGAGAGATCGTCAAACATTATTTGATATTACGACAAATATTTTAAATGATATTAAAGTCGTATTAGAAACTGAAAAACCTGATGTTGTTTTAGTACATGGTGATACAACAACAACTTTTGTAACAGCATTAGCTTGCTTTTATTTACAAATAAAAGTAGGTCATGTAGAAGCTGGTCTAAGAACGTATGATATTTATAGTCCATATCCTGAAGAATTTAATAGACAAGCCGTGAGTATTATGAGTGCTTATAATTTTGCGCCTACAGAAATATCAAAAAGTAATTTGTTAAAAGAAGGTAAATTAGAAAACACTATTTATGTAACAGGTAATACAGCTATTGATGCTTTAAAAACAACTGTACGTGAAGATTATACACATCCACACTTAGAGTGGTTAGGTGAAGATAAGTTAATTATGATTACAGCTCATCGTAGAGAAAATTTAGGTGAACCTATGGTGGCAATGTTTAAAGCTATTCGTCGAGTTTTAGATGAACATGAAGATGTCAAAGTGATTTATCCTATTCATATGAATCCACAAGTGAGAGAAATTGCTAATCAATATTTATCAGGCAATGATCGAATTAAAATTATAGAACCCTTAGATGTTTTGGATTTTCATAATTTTTTAAATAAAAGTTATATTATTTTAACAGATTCTGGGGGAATACAAGAGGAAGCACCATCATTAGGAAAACCAGTATTAGTTATGAGAGATACGACTGAACGTCCAGAAGGCGTTGAAGCAGGAACATTGAAATTAGTTGGTACTAATGAAGAGACGATATATCAAGAATTTACTAATTTATTGGAAAATCCCGAAGCTTACGTTGCAATGTCACAAGCAAGTAATCCATATGGTGATGGGTATGCTAGTCGTAGAATTGCTGATGTGTTAGAAAGGTCAAGTAGAGTGCAATGATAAATTCTGATATTAATATATACTCTCAAAAATATACGTCTCGTAGTAAATTTCAATTTAAAATATCTGATATATTATTTTTTTCAGCTTATTTTATTTATTTAATACGATCATTGATTAAAACTTCTACAATACAAGTTTATATTCCTTTAGGAGGTAATACTAATTTATTCATTATTTTGGTAGTAGGAAGTATTTTACTAGTTAAGATATTTGGATATACACAGTTTTCGAAAAAAGAAGTCTATATATGGGTGAGTATAATTTTATGTTTATTACCTAATTTTATAATTATAAGAAATTATGATTTAATTATAATTCTACTTTTTATAATTGGTTCTAAAAATATTGAGTTTTATAAAATAATAAAATGGTTTTTTATTATTGCATTATCGTCAACAATATTGTTTTTAATACTAAGTTTATTAGGTGTTATTGAAAATTATAATAAATATTCTTTAGAGAGAGGTAATAGATATGCTTTTGGGAATATTTATGCGACAGATTTCGCAGCAATGATTTTTTATTTACAAATGGCGTATGCATATATTTCTAAAAAGAAACAAACTTTTATACATGTGATTATTTGGACAAGTTTAAGTCTATTAGTTTACAAATATACAGATGCTAGATTAGATGCATATTTAATCATCTTATTCTCTTTTGCAATGTATGGGTACCATAAAGGTATAAAAACCTTTGAAAAGAAATTTGTAAAATTTTTACTAACAAAAATATATATTATATTTTGTATCATTGCTATTTACTTGCAATACATATTTACGATGTTAAATCCTATATTAAATGATATTAATAATTTATTTACTGGACGTTTATATTGGGGACATCAGGCGTTAATGAAATATGGTATTAATTTATACGGTCATAAAATAAAACTACAGGGTAGTGGTTGGGGTACTTCAACATGGGATATTTTATTAGGGTATAATTTTATAGATTCGGGCTATTTAAATATTTTAATTTTGAATGGAATGGTTATGTTGATTTTTATTTTAATATACCATACATTAGCGATAAAATATGCCTATAATATAAAAGATATGTTACTAGTTTTAATTTTAGTGTTTATAGGGGCAACTACAATGATAGATCATCATATTTTACAATTAGCATATAATCCATTTATCTTATGTGGTTATTATGTTGTGTTATCTAGAGGTAAAGATAGTAAACTAAAATAATATAAAGGAGATAAACAATGTACGATTATTTGATTGTTGGCGCAGGACTATCAGGCGCAATATTTGCTTATGAAGCAAACAAACGTGGAAAGAAAGTTAAAGTCATAGATAAGCGTTCTCATATTGGTGGGAATATTTATTGTGAAAATATAGAAGGGATTAATGTACATAAATATGGTGCACATATTTTTCATACATCTAATAAAGAAGTATGGGAGTATATTAACCAGTTTGCTGAATTTAATAATTATATTAATTCTCCAGTAGCTAATTATAAAGGTAAATTATATAATTTGCCATTTAATATGAATACTTTTTATACTTTATGGGGGACAAAAACACCTCAAGAAGTAAAAGAAAAAATAGCGTCACAGACACAACATTTACAAGATACAGCACCTCAAAATTTAGAAGAACAGGCAATTAAATTAATCGGAACAGATGTTTATCATACTTTAATTAAAGGTTATACAGAAAAACAATGGGGTCGTTTAGCTACTGAATTACCTCCTTTTATTATTAAACGTTTACCTGTACGATTTACTTTTGATAATAACTATTTTAATGATCGTTATCAAGGTATTCCAATAGGTGGATATAATGTCATTATTGAAAATATGTTAAAAGATGTTGAAGTTCAATTAGATGTTGATTTTTTTGAAAACCGTGATGAGTTGGTTAATTCAGCTAAAAAAATCGTGTTCACAGGTATGATTGATCAATATTTCGATTATAAGCATGGTGAGTTAGAGTATCGCAGTTTACGCTTTGAACATGAAGTTATAGATAGTGATAATTATCAAGGAAATGCAGTAATTAATTATACTGAAAAAGAAGTACCGTACACGCGTATTATAGAACATAAACATTTTGAATATGGTCAACAACCTAAGACGGTGATTACAAAAGAATATTCAACTGATTGGCAAAGAGGTGATGAGCCGTACTATCCAATTAATGATGATAAAAATAATGGTATCTACGAACGATATTTAGAAGAAGCGAAACAACATCCAGAAGTAATTTTTTGTGGAAGATTAGCTGACTATAAATATTATGATATGCATGTAGTTATTGAACGTGTATTACAAGTGGTAACTAAAGAATTAGGTGAATAAACTTATGTCTAAACATCAAGTACGATCTGTTAAATTTAATTTTATTATGAATTTTATTTTAACAGCATCTAATTTTATATTTCCTTTAATTACGTTTCCATATGTTTCAAGGGTACTACAGGTGGCAGCCAATGGAAAAATTGCTTTTGTAACATCTATTGCAAGTTATTTTTTAATGATAGCTTCTCTAGGTATACCTGTTTATGGTATAAGAGCTTGTGCAAAAGTAAGAGATGATAAACATCAGTTATCTAAAACAGTACAAGAAATATTGATGATTAATTTTATTGTTGCAAGTATTGTACTAATACTTTATTTAATATCTATTCTGGTTATTCCTATTTTACAAGAATATAAAACATTATTTTATATTAATATGATAGGCTTAGTATTAAATGTATTAGGTGTGAGTTGGTTGTTTCAAGCTTTAGAACAATATGCTTATATTACTGTTCGCTCTATTATATTTAAAATTATTTCCATTATTTTAATGTTCATTTTAGTACATAAACCAGAGGATTATATTATGTACGGTGCAATTATTGTATTAGCTGGTGGCGGGTCAAATATCTTAAATTTTATCAAAATGAGACAGTACGTTTCCTGGAAATGGTTTGGAGACTATAAATTAAAAAGGCATATTAAACCAATATTCATTCTGTTTTCTCAAAATTTGATTATATCAATATATACTAATTTAGATATGGTGTTATTAAGAATTATGCGTGATGAATATCAAGTAGGTATTTTTAATGCGGCGATTAGATTAAAAGCAATTTTAATTAGTTTAGTGACATCGCTAGGTAATGTGTTATTACCAAGAATGTCATACTATGTTAAATATAGGATGAATAAAGAATTTCGTTTAACTTTATTAAAGGCATTAAATTTCACTTTATTATTATCTTTAGCTATTACTTTATACTTTACTGTTATGTCTAAAGAAAGTATTTTATTTTTAGCAGGTAATTTATATTTAGATGCTGTTTTAGGGATGCAATTATTAACGATTGCGATTATTCCTATAGCTATTACTGGTATTTTAGGTATACAAGTACTGGTACCATTAGAAAAAGAAAAATTTGTTTTACATTCAGTAATGGCTGGTGCAGTGATTAATTTAGTAATTAATCTAATTTTAATTCCAAAATATGGAGCATCGGGTGCAGCTTTTTCTACATTAATTGCTGAAATTATTGTACTGTTAGTACAGATATATTATACAAGAACTATTTTAGCAACCATTTATCAAGAAATTAAATGGAAATCTTATTTAGTTGCTGGCATGGTAGCCATCATACCAGTTATATTAATTAAAATGGTAGTATTAAATACATTTATAACTTTAGTTATAACGAGTATATTATTTTTTGTAGTTTATGGTTTAATGTTAAAATTATTAAAAGATCCTTTTTTCTTGGATATAGAAAATCAAATTAAAACAAAATTGAAAATTTAGTGTTTGAAAGGGTAAAACTATGGAAAAAGTGAGTGTTATTGTGCCAGTATATAATGTAGAACAATATTTAGATGAAGCATTATATTCCTTAATAAACCAAACATATCAAAATATTGAAATTATTTTAGTGGATGATGGTTCAACAGATAAGTCTGGAGATATTTGTGATGATTATGCTGTGAAAGATCAACGTATCAAAGTATTTCATACAAGTAATAAAGGACAGTCGGCTGCTAGAAATTTAGGGGTAGTAAAAGCATCTAGTGAATGGATTGTTTTTATGGATGCAGATGATTATTATCAATTATATGCAATAGAATATTTAATGGCTATTCAAAGGCAGTATCAAGTTCAATTAGTTTCTACGATGATTGTACCAACCAATCAACGTGGAGAGTATACAGATCATGTTAAACTTGATATAGGTAATGTAAAAATATTTGATAAATTATCAGCACTAACTAATATGTTTTATGGTGATAATTTTGGTACTTCACCTTGTGGTAAATTATACTCAAGAGAAGTGCTACTACAATATCCTTATGTAGAAAATATGATTTATGAGGATGTAGATATGGCGTATGAACATATTTTCCATAGTAATATAATTTGTGCGGCACCGTTGACTATATATAAATATTATCGTCGTGAAGGTAGTACAGTTAATAGTGAATATAATGATAAAATGTTAGATTTTTTCACAGCTATGAAGCATAATTTTAAATATATTCAGAGAGATTTTCCAAATAATGAGGAAATTAATACGGCAGCAAAAATAAGATATGTATTAAATGGTCTTCATATTGCAAATGCTATGTTAAAATCTAAAATGTATGAGGAAGCTAATCAACTAAGAGAAAAATTTAAATCATATCTTCCGTTAGTATTAAAAAATAGACGTATAAATAATAAAAATAAAATTAAATTTTTATTATTTATACTACATCCACGTATGTATGAAAAGATAAGATTAAAATATATTGATAAATAAGGAGAATTTATGACACAAATAGTATTGAGTATTATTGTACCAACATATAATATTGAGCAATATCTTGAGCGATGTGTTACATCATTTACAGAAGTTGATGATAAATATGCATCAGTATTTGAATTATTAATTGTCAATGATGGTAGTACTGATGATTCGGTTAAGGTTGTTAACAATTTAATTAAGGAGTATCCAGACTTCAATATTCGTTTAATAGATAAACAGAATGGTGGACATGGTTCTACAATTAATCGTGGAATTGAAGAAGCAGTTGGGAAGTACTTTAAGGTAGTTGATGGAGATGATTGGGTTGATTCAACAGCTTTTGAAAAATATCTAGATAAACTATGCGAACTAGATGTGGATTTAGTATTAACTGATTTTACAGAGCAATATGTTATGGAAAATAGAAAAGTATATGTACCGGCTTTACCAAATCAAACTGAGAGTTTATTGAAACAATTGCCAGATCGTAAAATAGCTATGCATAGTATTACTTATAAAACATCGATTTTAAAAGATAATCATATTCGTTTAACAGAAAAAATATTTTATGTAGACATTCAATATGCTGTTTTCCCTACAATTTATATTAAGAGTATTTATTATTTACCACTTAATGTTTATCAATATTTTATTGGTAGAATAGATCAAAGTATGAGTTGGCAAAGTAGAATACGTAATGTTAAGCATCATCAAATTATGACAACTTCTATATTAGATTTTTATGACAAATATGTAACGCAGTATCCGCAATTAAAAGATATGTTAGATTATTTACTAGCTGATTTAGTTAATAGTCAATATCTAGTTACTGCTTTATCTCAAGATAAAGATCAAATTATTAAAGAATTTACACAAACGTTACAAAATTCATCTTATCAATATAAATTTGATAAAACTAAAAAAACTTCATATCTGATGTATTTTAATGAAAAAACAAAGCATGTGTTTAATTTTATATTAGCCTCAATTATTGATAAAAAAATAAATCAAATCAAAAATCAATATCAATTATAAATAATTTAGAATGAACTGTGATGTAACCTGTTTTTTGTTTCAACACTAAAAATACATAAAAAAATTCAAAAA
>NZ_JBZXTS010000015.1:0-33587 GCF_058895785.1 Staphylococcus sp. B1(2026) | reverse complement strand
AGGCTACATCGCAATTAATTCATAAATTGACAACGATTGCAATTTTTAGAAAATTATGTTATTATTAGTTATGAAAGATAGTTATCTTTCACAGTTAAAAATAACAATAATATGTAAAGGGGCGGTTATCATGTTAAGATACAATGTACGCGGCGAAAATATTGAGGTGACAGTACCTATTAGAGAATATGCTGAAAATAAAATCAGTAAATTAGAAAGATATTTTGCGAACATTCCCGATGCTAATGTTTATATTAACTTAAAAACATATCAAAAGGATGGCAATAAAAAAGTTGAAGTAACTGTGCCATTACAAGGATTAACTTTACGTGCAGAAGAGGTAAATGATGATTTATATGCAGCAATTGATTTAGTAGTAGATAAATTAGAAAGACAAGTACGTAAACATAAAACAAAAGTTAATCGTAAACATCGTGAACGTCATACAGATGACTATGATTTAATTGCATCATTTGAAGTTGCAGAAGATGAAAATGAAGAAGATATCAAATTTGTTAGAACAAAAGAAGTAGATTTAAAACCAATGGATAAAGAAGAAGCTGTACTTCAAATGGAGTTACTAGGACATGATTTCTTTATTTACACAGATGCTGATACTAATCAAATAAATATTGTCTATCGTAGAAAAGATGGACGTTATGCTTTAATAGAAACTAAATAAACTAAAAACCTCTTGTTATTCAAGAGGTTTTTAGTTTTAGCACAATATTTTTATTTTTCAATGTTTTTCATTTTTATTTTAGTGAATTTCTGATACAATAGTAAAAAATATACTTATTAAAAATAAGGATAAGATAATTTTAAAGACAAAATTATCAAATAAAGGAGAATAAGATTCGTGGGAATATTAAAAAAAATATTTGATTCAAATAAACGCGAAGTAAAATCATTATCAAAATTAGCTGATAAAGTTATTGCGTATGAAGATGCAATGTCTGCTCTATCTGATGAAGAATTACAAGCTAAAACATCAGTTTTCAAAGCATATATTCAAGAAGAATTAGAAAAAGGAAAAAAATTACAGAAAATCTTAGATGGTATTTTACCAGAAGCTTTTGCAGTAATTAGAGAAGCAGCATTTCGTGTATTAGGTATGAAACCTTATAAAGTTCAAATTATGGGGGGGATTGCCTTACATAAAGGGGACATTGCTGAAATGAGAACAGGTGAAGGTAAAACATTAACAGCAACATTGCCTGTTTATTTAAATGCACTATCTGGCAAAGGTGTACATGTTGTAACTGTGAACGAATACTTGTCTAAACGTGATAAAGAAGAAATGGGGCAAGTATATGAATGGATAGGTTTGACAGTAGGTTTAAACTTAAATGCATTAGCACCCTATGAGAAAAAAGAAGCATATAATCAAGATGTTACCTATTCAACAAATAGTGAATTAGGATTTGATTACTTACGTGATAATATGGTGATTAGAGCTGAAGATCGTGTATTAAGAGGATTAAATTATGCGGTTATTGATGAAGTAGACTCTGTGTTAATTGATGAAGCTAGAACACCATTAATTATTTCAGGACAAGCCGAACAATCAACAAATTTATATACTGCAGCCGATGCTTTTGTTAGAACATTAAAAGAAGAACGTGATTATACGATTGATGTTAAAACAAAACAGATTTTAATTACAGAAGAAGGTATTGATAGAGCAGAAGCTTATTTTGGTCTGAAAAATTTATATGATTTGCAAAATGTTAATATTATGCATCATATTAATCAAGCATTACGTGCAAATTATATTTTATTTAAAGATATAGACTATGTCGTTGCACCTGGAGAAAAAACAGAATTTGAAATTTTAATTGTGGACCAATTTACAGGACGTACAATGCCAGGACGTCGTTATTCAGAAGGTTTACATCAAGCAATTGAAGCCAAAGAAGCAATTGAAATTCAAGCTGAATCAAAAACGATGGCGACAATTACTTATCAAAACTTTTTCCGTATGTACCATAAATTGTCAGGTATGACAGGAACAGCGAAAACAGAAGAAGAAGAATTTAGAAATATTTATAATATGTCTGTAACAACTATTCCAACTAACAGACCGATTTTACGTCAAGATCAACCAGATTTAATTTATGTAACAATGAAAGCTAAATTTGAAGCGGTAGCAGATGAAGTAGCACGTATTCATAAAACAGGGCAACCAGTTTTATTAGGTACGGTAGCAATAGAAACTTCTGAAATTATTTCAAAATTATTAACACGTAGAGGTGTTAAACATGAAGTGTTAAATGCTAAACAAAATGAAAGAGAGGCTGAAATTGTTAAAGATGCAGGTCAAGTAGGTGCGGTAACAATTGCTACAAATATGGCTGGTCGTGGTACGGATATTAAATTAGGAGAAGGTGTTCGTGATTTAGGTGGTTTAGCTGTAATTGGTACAGAACGTCATGAATCAAGGCGTATTGATAATCAATTACGTGGACGTGCTGGACGTCAAGGAGATCCTGGGTATTCAAGATTCTATTTATCTTTAGAAGATGAATTAATGATTCGTTTTGGTTCTGATCGCATGCAAAACATGATGAAGAGATTAGGTATGGAAGATAGTACACCAATTGAAAGTGGTATGGTTTCTCGATCAGTAGAAAGTGCTCAAAAACGTGTTGAAGGTAATAACTTTGATTCGCGTAAACAAGTATTACAATACGATGAAGTGTTAAGAAAACAACGTGGTATTATTTATGGTGAACGTAATGAAGCTATTGATTTACCATCTGTTAGACATACGATCAAACAAATGTTAGCTAACTCTTTAGAACGTGCTGTTTCAGTACATTTTAATGCAGAAGAATATGATGAAGATAGTTTAGAATTTGATTACACACCATTTATTCGCTATGTTAATGAAATGTATTTACCTGAAGGCAAATTGACAGCAGATGAATTAAGACGTCAAGAACCAGAAGAAATCAAAAATATTGTGAGTCAAAAAATTAACGAAGAATATGAAGTTCGTAAAGAATTATTTGGTGATGAATCAATGCATCAAATAGAAAAAATTATTTTATTACGATCAATTGATTCAAGATGGACAGATCATATTGACGAAATGGACCAGTTAAGAAGAGGAATTCATTTGCGTTCTTATGGACAAATCGATCCATTAAGAGAATATCAAAATGAAGGTTTTGAAATGTTTGAAGATATGATTGCATCAATTGAAGATGAAGTTGCACGTTTAATGATGAAAGCACAAATTAATCGTGAAGAAGAAATTGCGCGTGAAGAAATGGAACGTAAGTTACAACAGTTACAAGCAAATGATGGTAAAGCTAAAGAAAAATTGAGCCCACGTATTAACCCAGAAAAACAGGCACAACGAGAAATCGAGAATAAAGCTTAAGATAATCATATATAGTAAAAAAGGAACTTATGACAATATTGTCGTGGTTCCTTTCGATTTTAATTAGAGGTGAAAAATGGAAATTGCAGAAATAAAAAATGATTTAGAAATAATTAATGCCAAATTATCAAATTTTAATCAATCTCTTGACTTAGAAGTTAAAAGTGAAAGATTAGCAGAATTAGATGAAATAATGTTAGACCCTACATTTTGGGAGGATGCACTACAAGCTCAGAAAATTATTAATGAAAGTAATACCTTAAAAAATCTAGTAAATACTTATCATGAAATGCAACATGATTATGAAGAATTATTATTGTTGTTAGAATTAATTAAAGAAGAACCTGATGAAACAGTGCAGCAGGAAGGAGAAAATCTATTAATTGATTTACAACAACGCATTAAGAATTATGAATTAAATATGTTATTAAGTGGACCATATGATAAAAATAATGCCATTTTAGAATTACATCCAGGTGCTGGTGGTACAGAATCGCAAGATTGGGGCGAAATGTTGTTAAGAATGTACCAACGTTACGCAGATAAACAAGGTTATAAAGTAGAAGTTTTAGATTATCAAAGTGGAGATGAAGCGGGTATTAAATCTGTTACTTTATTAATTAAAGGATATAATGCTTACGGTTATTTACAATCTGAAAAAGGTGTTCATCGTTTAGTGCGTATTTCTCCATTTGATAGTGCGGGTCGACGTCACACATCTTTTGTCTCTTGTGATGTGGTACCCGAGTTTGATGATAATGATATTGAAATAGAAATAAAAAATGAAGATTTAAGAATAGATACATTTCGTGCAACTGGTGCAGGAGGACAGCATATTAATACAACAGATTCAGCAGTACGTATTACACATATACCGACAAATATTGTTGTTGCTTCTCAAGCAGAACGTTCTCAAATTAAAAACCGTGAAACAGCTATGAAAATGCTAAAAGCTAAATTATATCAACAGCAACTAGATAAACAAGCTGAAGAGTTAGCAGCAATACGTGGTGAACAAAAAGAAATAGGTTGGGGTTCTCAAATCAGGTCATACGTCTTTCATCCTTACTCAATGGTAAAAGATCATCGAACAAGTTATGAAACAGGTAATACACAGTCTGTAATGGATGGTAATTTATCACCTTTTATTGATGCGTATTTACATTGGTTAGCAAAACAATAGTGTTAACGATAAAATATTAATAGCATTGCTGAAATTAACGATTGTATTACAGCTTTGTTACATTACTTACTTTGTAAAAAAAATATGATATAGTAGTAATAGTCAAAAAATATAGATAAAATCTTATATAAATATAGATAATTCAATTCGGAGGAATTTAACCAATGAAATTTAAAAAAAATTTTATTTCTGCTTTAGCTGTATCCACAATTAGCTTAGCAGCATCATCAACATATGCTACAGATTACGAAATTAATCATGGTGATACATTATGGCAAATCGCCCAAAAATATAATACAACAGTTGAAGATTTAGCGCGTATTAATAATATTCAAAATGTTAATTTAATTTATGCAGGTTATAAATTAAAAATCGACGATGAAAACATTGTATCTGAAACAACAGAAACAATGGAAACTTCAGCAAGTGTATCAACAAATAATGTACATACAGTAAATTTAGGTGATACATTAACAAATATTGCAAAACGTTACAACACAACAGTAGCGCAATTACAACTATTAAATAATATTTCAAACCCACATTTAATTTATCTTGGGCAATCTATTCGTGTAGAAGGTAATGCATTTATTTCTACAGTAGATGACAGTAATGTAGAAACTTCAACAACAAATGTAGAAGAAACAACTGTTGAACCTGAAGTTAAATCAGAAAACATTGTAGAAACAGCATTTAGAAAAGTTGAAGATGCTAAAGTAGCAACAATTTCTGAAGTAAAAGAAGAAGCAACTGAAATAACAAAATCAGAAGAAGCAACACCAGTTGTAGAAACAGAATCAACTAAAGCAACAGAAGAAGCTAAAGCGGCGGAAGCAGCACGTCAAGCAGAAGAAGCTAAANAGAAGCTAAAGCGGCGGAAGCAGCACGTCAAGCAGAAGAAGCTAAAGCGGCAGAGGCAGCACGTCAAGCAGAAGAAGCTAAAGCGGCGGAAGCAGCACGTCAAGCAGAAGAAGCTAAAGCGGCAGAGGCAGAGCGTCAAGCAGAAGAGGCTAAGGCAGCAGAAGAAGCAGAGCGTCAAGCAGCTGTTTCTACTACTAGTGCAGCAGCTGTTAATGGTAATGCTATTGTAGCTAATGCTTATGCTATTGCACCACAACGTGTTTATTCATATGGTGCTAATGATGGTTACGCAGTTGATTGTTCATCATTTGTACAGCAAGTATATGCAGCAGCAGGTATTTCAATACCGCGTGTTACTTGGTCACAAATGGCTGCAGGTACACCAACAAGTGATCCACAACCAGGAGATTTAGTTTTCTTTAATGGTGGTTCTCATGTCGGAATTTATATCGGTAATGGTATGATGATTGATGCTTTAAATGCAGGTACACCAATTGGAGAACGTCCAATTAGTTCAATCATTGGATCTGTAGACGGTTATTACACATTTAGATAATAATATTATCTAAGGGATAAGAATAAGAATCAAAATAATTTTGATTCTATCTTATCTCTTTTTATATAGGAGGAGATATTGATGCAAGAATTGAAATGTCCACATTGTCATGAAATATTTAAAATTGATGAAACAGGTTATACTAATATTGTAGCTCAAATTAAAACTCATGAATTTAATCAAGAGTTAGAAGAGAGACTACAACAATTAATGTTACAACAGGATAAGGAATTTAAATTAAAGCAAGAACAACAACAAAATGAATTTGAACAAACATTAATAAAACAAAATTATCAAATAGAATTATTAACTAAGCAATTAGAACAATTATCTCAACAAAAAGAGGGTGAAAAACAATTAGCATTAAATGAAATAACTAATAAAATGCAACAAGAGATTATTGAATTACAATTTAAAAATGAAAATTTGAAAAGAGAGAATCAACAAGCAATAAAAGAGGCGATATCTTTAAAAGAACAAGAATTAATTAAAATAAATAATGAAAAACAATTGCAAGAAAAAGAATATCAATTAGAAAAAAAGAATATAGAAGAAAAATTTTCAATAGAACTACAACAAAAAGATGAAATAATTTCACAATATAAAGATTTTAAAGCAAAATTATCAACGAAAATGGTTGGTGAAAGCTTAGAACAACATTGTGAAATAGAATTTAACAAACAAAGAATGATTTCCTTTCCAAATGCACAGTTCGGTAAAGATAATGATGCTAAATCAGGAAGTAAAGGAGATTATATTTACAGAGAATTTGATGAAAATGGTGTAGAAATTTTATCAATTATGTTTGAAATGAAAAATGAAAGTGATGCAACAGCGACTAAAAAGAAAAATGAACATTTCTTTAAAGAATTAGATAAAGATAGAAATCAAAAACAATGTGAATATGCAATTTTAGTATCAATGTTAGAAATAGATAATGAATATTACAATAATGGTATTGTAGATGTATCCTATCAATATCCTAAAATGTATGTTATTCGACCACAGTTTTTCATTCAAATTATAGGTTTGTTGCGTAATGCTGCATTCAATGCTTTAAAATATAAGCAAGAATTAGAAATCATGCGTAATCAAAATATTGATATTACTAATTTTGAAAATGATTTAACACAATTTAAAAATAATTTTTCTAAAAACTTTGAGTTAGCAAGTCGTAAATTTCAGGCAGCTATTAATGAAATAGATAAAACAATTACACATTTAGAAAAAACAAAAGCAGCCTTAGTATCTTCTGAAAATAATTTACGCTTGGCTAATAATAAAGCTGAAGATTTAACAGTTAAAAAATTAGTTAAAAAGAATCCAACGATGAAAGCAAAATTTGAAGCATTAGAGCAATTAAAAGAATAAAAAGGTCAAAGTTGACCTTTTTATAAATTAAAATTTAATAGGTGTAGCTGTTTCACGTAAAACAGCATCTAAAGTTGTAATGTTTTCTTTACCAATCGTTTCTAACCATTTAATAGCAGCAGTTTTACCACCCTCTTGGAAAGCTTTAGTAGCACCAGCCCAAGTAGCACGGCCACATAGGACACCATTAAATGTAGAGCCAGCAGCTTTAGCAAATGTTAATGTATCTTGGAATAATTTAGCTGATACACCAGCTGATAAAAAGATAAATGGTAAATTTGTAGCTTCACTTTGTTTGCGATAATAAGCTGCAGCTTCTTCACGTGTATAAACTATTTCTCCATCAGTAAATCCTTCTACATAGTTCATATTAACAGGTACTTCTACTTTTAATACATCTACACCGAATTTATCTTGTGAATAAACTTTCATTGCTTCAATAACTTTACGTGGTTTTAATTTAGCATATTCTTTTTCATCAGAGATATTTGCATCGTAAGATACTAATTCAAGATAGAAGGGCATTTCTTCCGCGCGACACTCTGAACCAATACGCTCAATAAAAGCTTCTTTAATATCATTTACTGATTTGTCTTCGTCAACATCTATATATAATAATACTTTTACAGCATCGGCACCAGCTTCTTTAATACGATGAACTGACATAGTATCAACTAAATCAGGGAAACGCCCTGGGACTGTTTTGTCATAACCAGTTTTCTCATAAGCCATTAATAAACCAGCATTTTTATTGCGTGCTTTAGCAGCAGGGAAACCAAATTCAGGATCCAATAAAATCGATGAAGCATATGGTGTTAAATATTCAGATACTAATACTTTAAATTCTTCTAATTCAGCAATAGGTGTTGATTCTCCTAACATACGGCGTAATGCACCACGTTGATCGATAGCTAATGCTGCAATAATTCCTTGCTCATTGCATAAATTGTTTAAACGTTGTTGCTTGCTAGTCATATTTAATCCCCTTTTCGTTTTAAAATATTTATAAATAAACTTTACCATAAAATTAGAACAAAATCAAACATTAGATAAATAAGAGTTGTGATTGCTAAAAAATGTTTAATTTTGTATACTTAACAGAAAGTAGAGTCATAATGAAGATATATTGGAGGATAATATGGTTAAAGAAAGTAGACATCAATTAATATTAGATGAAATAGAGAAAAAAGGTGTGGTAACAGTAAAAAAGCTTACTGAAAAATTAAATGTAACAGATATGACAATAAGAAGAGATTTGATAGAATTAGAGCAACAATCTCTTTTAGACCGTATACACGGTGGTGCACGTCGTAAGGTGAAAGATAGTCTAACTGAAGTATCTCATACAGAAAAAAGTATGTTGCATATAGAAGATAAACGTGTAATTGCAAAAAAATGTGCGGAATTAATTAAAAATAATGACACGATATTCATAGGTGCAGGGACAACAACTTATCTAATTAGTGATTATATAGAAAATAAAACGCTTAATATAGTGACTAACTCATTACCTATATTTGAAAAAGTAAAAGATTATCCACATTGTGATGTTATCTTGATAGGAGGAAGATATCGTATGAAAACTAAAACATTTGTCGGACAATTTGCGAATCGTTTACTAGAAGAAATAAAAGTGTCTAAAGCGTTTATTGGTGTTAATGGCATTGATATAGAAAAAGTAACAACAGCTAATGAAGAAGAAGGACATGGTAATGAAATTATTTTGAACAATGCTATAAAAAAATATATTGTGGCGGATAGTTCTAAATTTGATAGTTATTCTTTCTATGCATTTTATGATCTTGAACAAATTGATGCGATTATTACGGATGATAAAATAAGCGATAAACTAAAATACAGCTATCGTCAATATACTGAAATTATTTAAGTGTGTTTATTTTTGTCTTGACAAAAATAGAGATGTTTAATATATTTAAAATACAAACAAAAATAAACAATTATTTTAAAATGATTTCAGGAGGGTACATAATGAAAGTTTTTATTGCAGCAGACCATGATGGTTTTGTATTAAAAGAACACGTCAAAGAATATTTGATAAGTAAAGGTTTCGAAATTATTGATACAACACCAATAGAAGAAGGTAAAGACTTTGTTGATATTACTGAAAATTTAGTTCGAGAAATGAGAAAAGATGACACTAGTCGTGGTATTATTTTCGACCGCTTTGCTGTAGGGAGTTATATGGTAGCCAATAAGTTTAAAGGTATAATTTGTGCAGCAGTTAGTGATGAACATTCAGCAATGATGACAATTCGTCATAATTCAACACGCATTATTGCTTTAGGAGCAGGTATTTTAGGTAAAGATTTAGCTTGTGCATGTGCAGAAAGTTATTTATCTGCTGGTTATGATGGCGGGCGTCATCAAGTACGTATTGATATGCTTAATAAATTATGTTAGGAGGAAAAACAATGAAAATAGCATTAGGTTGTGATCATATTGTTACAGATACAAAAATGAAAATTTCGGAGTTTTTAAAAGACTTAGGACATGAAGTAATAGATGTAGGTGCTTATGATATGCATCGAACACACTATCCTATTTATGGGCGTTTAATAGCACAAGCAGTTGTTAATGGTGAAGCAGATTTTGGTGTAGCATTATGTGGGACAGGTGTAGGTATTTCTGTCTCAAGTGATAAAATTAAAGGTGCACGTGTAGCATTAGTGGGTGATGTAGCTACTGCTCAATATGCTCGAGAGAATTTAAATGCTAATATTGTTGCTTTCGGTGGTCGAATTTTAGGTCAAAATTTTATTCATCATATTGTACAAACATTTATTGAAACACCTTATTTATCAACACCAGAAAAAGAAGCATTAATTGCAAAAATCGATGCGATTGGTGAAATTGATACTAATATTGCACAAAATGCGCATATTTTTGATGAAGAAAATAAAAAGTGGGTAGAAGGTTATTATCACGATTAATAAAGGAGATTAATGATGATTCATTTAGTTTGTCCAAATCCTGCATTAGATCGTACAATTTTAATTGATAATTTTCAACCTAATATTGTTAACCGACCATTAGCAGTTTATGAAAATGCAGGCGGTAAAAGTTTTAATGTTGCTTATGCACTAAAAAAAGAAAGTCATAATCAAGAAAATCTATTCTGTATTCATACTATGCTAGGTGGTATGATGGGTAAATATCTTGAGCAGTTAAATCAACAAGATAATAATCCTTTAATTATTACACAAGTTGAACAAAACACAAGAACTTGTACGATTCATGTTGATTGTCATACACGTCATACGTATTTGGTTTATGAGCCGGGATTTACTTTAACAAAAGAATTGTTGACAATATTTACTAATAATTTATTAAAGAATGTAAAAACAGGAGATAGCGTAGTTTTTTCAGGTTCTTTAATGCAAGGTATGCCTGATAATTATATTTCACAAATCGCACAACAGTTACCACATAATGTAAAATTAATTGTTGATACGAGTGGTGCTGCGTTACAACAAGCTTATCAATGTTGCCCAATTATGATTAAAATAAATGATGAAGAACTAGCAGAATTATTTCCACAATTTTCAATAGATAGTGATGAACAAATATTAGAAATTTTAAAACAACATGTTACCCATGAAATTCCTTATTTTATTGTGACATTAGGTTCTAAAGGTGTTATTGCAAGATTAGAACAACAATTTTATAAATTAACTTTACCTTCTATAGAAGTTAAAAATCCAATTGCTTCTGGAGATTTTTTCTTAGGTGTTGTTGCTTATCAAATATCACAAGGGAAATTATTAGTTGATGATCTTGTAACAGCTTGTGCTTATGCTTCAGCTAATTGTTTACAATGGACACCAAAGATTGCTAATGAAGACGTTATATCTATAAAAGAGCAAATTAAAGTTCAATACATTAAATAAAGTAAACCTTTACAAATTAAAAGTGATATGGTATATTTTAGATAAAGTAAATAACAGTGTTACTATTAAATTAGGCATGATATATTTTGCAGAAATTTTATTTCTGTTAATATGTCATGCTTTTATTTATTTTTTCATGATACTTGATATTCACTTTAAATTAATTTTGAAAGAAGGTGGAAAGGAGAATGAAAATTACTAAAGTACTGAATAATAATACAGTACTTGCGTTGAAAGATAATGGTGTCGAATGTGTTGTGTTAGGTTCGGGTATTGGCTTTGCTAAAAAAGTGAATGATTTGGTTAATCAAGATAAAATAGAAAAAATTTATGTGCTAGAGACAAGTGAAATTGCAGATAATTTAATATTGTTATTACAAGATATACCGATTAATTTTATTATGACAACATTTGAAATAATTAATGTTGCTAAAGAGAAATATTTTATTTATTTGCAAGATTATATATATGTTACACTAACTGATCATTTGTATAGTGCATATAAAAAATATTTAGATAATCAATATATTGCACCTAAATTACCAGATTTATCGTATGATTATCCGATTCATTATCAAATTAGTGAACAAGCATTACAAATTTTTAATCAAAACTTTAATATTCAATTACCATTAGCAGAGATTAATGCAATTGCACTACATTTTATTAACTCTGAAAGCAAATTAATTAATGGAGAACTCAGCGTTATAGAAAATTCTGATGATATATTTCGTATTTTTGAAGAAATTTTAAAAGAGTTGAATATTGTAAGACGATCACACAATCAAAACTTATTTGAGCGTTTTTTTATACATATTAGATATTTTAAAGATCGTATTAAAGCGCAGCATCATAAAAGACATAATAAAAGTTTAGATCGTAATTTTTTAAATCAGTTGAAAGAAACAAATTATGATGCATATCAAAGTGTACAAAAAATTAAAATGAGATTGCAACAAGAGTTAAATATTTTAATAGATGTTAACGAAGAAATATATTTAATTATTCATATCGAAAGATTAATGGAGGTAAGAGATAATGATAACTAGAGAAGAAAATATGATGATTGGATTTACAATTGTAGCTATTGCAGGAGATGCAAAATCTGCAGTTTTTAAAGCCATTGAAAGTGCTAAAGCGGGCGATTTTGAAGCAGCAGAAGCACATTTAACCGAAGCAAATAGTTTTATTTCAGAAGCGCATAGAGAACAAACGAGTGTATTAGCAGCAGAAGCACAAGAACAAACAGGTGAAATGAGTTTTACAATGATTCATGGACAAGATTCATTAATGACGACAATGGCTTTACGTGATACAGCACGTTATTTAATTGATTTATATAAAGAAATACAAGATTTAAAATCAAAATAATTTATTCAACTATTAGTAAAAGAGCATATGTCTGATTTTTACTAACTTGAAATAACATACTAAATTATGATAAAGGAGTTTTGATATGATGAAAAAATTGATTGCTTTAATTGAAAAAGCAAAGCCGTTTTTTGAAAAAATAGCAGCCAATCCTTATTTGACAGCCATTCGTGATGGTTTTGTAGCTGTCATGCCAATTGTTATTTTTTCTTCTATATTTTTACTAATAACAGTTATTCCGAATACTTGGGGATTTAAATGGAGTGATAATACAGCCAACATTTTAATGAAAATGTATAACTATTCAATGGGAATTTTAGCATTGTTCATTGTAGGGACAACTGCTAAGTCATTGACCGATAATAGAAATACATTGTTGCCTAAGACAAGTCAGTTAAATCCAATATCTGTATTTGTGGCTTCACAGATTTCATTTTTAATCATTGCATCTAATCCGATTGAAAATGGACTATCAGTAGGAGATATTGGGAGTCGTGGTTTATTAGCAGCATTTGTAGTTGCATTTATTGTACCGAATATTTATTACTTCTGTATGAAACGTAATATTACAATTAAAATGCCACCTCAAGTGCCAGGTAATATTGCACAAACTTTTAAAGATATGTTACCTTTTGCTTTATCAGTGTCACTTTTTTGGGTAATTGATTTAATGATTCGTCATTTCTTTAATGATAATTTAGCAGCATTAATTATCAATGCTTTATCGCCATTGTTTAGTGCTGCGGATAGTTATTTAGGTTTTGCTATTATTTTTGGTTTTACAGCATTTTTCTGGTTTATTGGTGTACATGGACCTTCAATTGTGGGCCCAGCGGTTACTGCGATTTATTATTTAAATACATCAGAAAATTTAGCATTATTCCAAAGTGGTAAACAAGCATCGCATGCTTTGACACAAAATATGCAAGATTTTATTGCTTTAATGGGTGGAACAGGTGCAACTTTCGTCGTGCCATATTTATTTATGTTAGCGTGTAAATCTAAAGAATTGAAAGTTGTTGGAAAAATTTCAGTCGTGCCAACTTCTTTTGGTGTTAACGAACCTGTTCTTTTTGGAGCACCATTAATTTTAAATCCAATATTCTTTTTCCCATTTATTTTTACACCAATTATTAATTCTTGGATTGGTAAATTCTTTATTGAAACATTACATATGAATGGCCCGATGCATTTATTTCCATGGATGACACCAGGACCTATCGGTATTATATTAACAACAAGTTTTGCACCATTAGCCTTTTTATTAGTACCAATTCTATTAGTAGTAGATACAATTATTTGGTATCCGTTTATTAAAGTATATGATAAAGAAAAATTAGCAGAAGAAGCACAACATTCAGAAGAAGAAATAGTATCGAATGAAGTGATAGTAACAGAAGAATTTGTACCGACAGATGAAACAAATATTTTAGTTTTATGTGCTGGTGGCGGTACAAGTGGTATTTTAGCTAATGCTTTAAATAAATTGGCGAAGGAACGTGATTTAAAATTACAAGCTACAGCACGTGCTTATGGTCAGGATATGGATTTAATTCAAAATATGAATTTAGTTATTTTAGCACCACAAATGGAATCAATGAAAGAAGAACTAATTAAATATTGTGATCAATATGGCGTGAAAGTTGCAACAACAAATGGTCGTACATATATTCAATTAACACGTGATTCTGAAAAAGCTTTAGCATTTATAGCGGAACATTTAGAAAAATAGGAGGATAATAAGATGGTAAATTTACCTAAAGGTTTTATATTGGGAGGTGCAACAGCTGCCTATCAAGTAGAAGGTGCAACAAAAGAAGACGGTAAAGGACGTATTTGTTGGGATTATTTCTTAGAAAAAGAAGGTAGATTTTTAGCGGATCCAGCAAGTGATTTTTATCATAAGTATGAAGAAGATATTAAATTAGCACAACAATTTGGTATAAAAGCCATTCGTATTTCTATTGCATGGTCACGTATTTTTCCAACGGGTTATGGACAAGTCAATCAATTAGGTGTTGATTATTATCACAAAGTATTTAAAGCTTGTCTGGATCATGATATTTTACCATTTGTGACATTACATCATTTTGACACACCAGAAACATTACATTTAGCAGGAGATTGGTTAAATTTAGATACAGTTAAATATTTTGTTGATTTTGCAAAATTTTGTTTTTCAGAGTATCAAGAAGTTCGTCATTGGATTACGATTAATGAACCAGGTGCTTATGTAAGTGGACAATATTTAACAGGTGCCTTTCCTCCTGGTATAAAATACAGATTAGATAAAGCATTCCAAGCGCAACATCATTTAAATTATGCACATGCTTTAGCAGTTAATGCTTTTAAAGAAGGTGGTTATCAAGGTCAAATAGGTTATGTACATGCTTTGACAACATTTTATCCAATTGATGATAGCGAAGAAAGTTTGAAAGCTCGTGCTAATCAAGATGTGTTACAAAATAAATTTTTATTAGATGGGACATTTTTAGGTGGTTATTCAGCAGATACGATTACGAAAGTGAATCAAATTATAGCAATTAATAATCAGGAGAAGATTGTTATTACAGAAGAACAATTACAAGTAATGAGAAAAGCAGCAAGACAATTAGATTTCTTAGGTATTAATTATTATCAAAGTGCATGGGTAAAAGCATGTACTGAAGAAAGTTATATTCATCACAATGGTACAGGAGATAAGGGAACTTCTGTTTATCGTTTGAAAGGTGTATCTGAAATTGTCCATAATCCTAATATTCCAAGAAATGATTGGGATTGGTATATTTATCCAGAAGGTCTGTACGATATGTTGAATCGTGTATGGAAAGATTATCCGAATTGTAAAGAAATTTATATTACGGAAAATGGCATTGGACAAAAAGAACATATGGAAAATGAACAAGATATGATTCAAGATGATGAACGTATTGATTATGTTAATGGTCATTTAGAATATATTGCTAAGGCAATAAAAAATGGTATTAATGTTTCAGGCTACTTTATTTGGTCATTACAAGATATGTTTTCTTGGTCAAATGGTTATAATAAACGTTATGGTTTATTTTATGTAGATTTTGAAACACAAAAACGTTATCCAAAGAAGAGTGCGTATTGGTATAAACAATTATCACAAGCAATTGATAATAAATAATATACTTAAATGTAGGGAAGAAAAGTTAAGTGTAATATAGATAAATAAGCTGGGTATTATCGCTCAGCTTATTTTTAATGAAAAATAAACGGTTATAAGTTATAATTATATTGCACAATATAATTTTAAGGAGTAATGAAGATGCAATTAAATAAAAAATTAGCAATACTCGTAACAAGTAGCATGTTATTCATGGGTGGATGTAGTGATTCATTAGATACAGAAACAACAAGTGAAGATATCAGTAGTGAAGTAGTTAGTGAAACAACTAATGAAAATATAGTAGATGTTTCTGAGGATGGTGTTGTAACACAACCTTATGAAGTAAAAGGGAAAAATTATATACGTGCTGGACGTGTCGATCAAGGTTTTATGACAGTACCTGGTGATTTTTCACGTGTAACAGGAAATGAAGAAGTTGAAAAAAATCATGCGATTCAATTTGCTGATAAATCTAACCATAATAAAGTGACGTGGGCTAAAATAGATACATCAACAAATCCAGATTTAACTAGTGAGGCATTAGCAACAAAATTACTTGAATCATATCAACAAATGGAAATTACACAAGAACAAGTAGAAGCAGGAAAAGTAGATAAAGCGGATATGTTTTTAAATCCAATCGTAGTTGTCTTAAAACAACCAGAAAAACATTTATTAACTTTATTTTTCCAAGATCCACAATCAACAAAAGAAGTTTATACGATTGCTATAGAAGGATCTAAAGAATTTGTTGATGAATACACACAATTAATTTTCACTTGGAAGAAACAAGGATAAAAAAACGCACTGGAACAGTGCGTTTTTATTATTACCAAATAGTAATTAAATTATATAAATTAATTATAATCACTAAAATAATAATATATTCAAAAACAATTTTGACAATATTATCTGAAGCAAAATTTTTAAGAATAGAACCTAGTAAACCTCCAATTAATCCTGCACTAATCACGTAAATCAATAATGAAGAATCAAATTGTGGTGGAAAACCAGTCATGATATTAGAAATTATCTTAGATAATTGTGAAAAGAAAATTGTACCAATAGAATAAGTTGTGGCAGTTTTAATGGGTAGTGAAAATAAGAAAATTAATAATGATACATTAATTGGGCCACCACCGATACCTAAAAATGATGCAATAGTACCTAACAATAAACCTGTCACAATATAAATAATTTTATTAGTAAAGTGATAGTTTTTAATAGAGAATTTTGAATATAGATAAGTACCTAATAATATGATGATGGTAATGATAATTTGTGTAATTTTTATAAAATTATTATTACTAAATAATTGTGAAATATGTAATAGTAATTTATCACCAATAATGCCACCCATAATTGAACCTAATGATAAAAAACATAATAGTGACCATTGAAATTGATTTGTAGATTGAGATTGTTTATAGATGGAAATTAATGACATTGAAAATACAGCGATACTAGAATATAGTGCAATAGTTAACGGCTCATGAAAACTAAAATAATCTAGTAAGGGTTTAATAATTACACCGCCACCCATGCCGGAAATAGCACCTATAATATTTGAGATAATAATGACAATAAAATAAATAAATCCAATCATAAAAAGCCTCCCAAACAGATGAATTTATATAAATTATAACATGCTCATTGGTTTGTGAATAGTTACTAACGTAGATATTTATTTAGTTGGAGTGTGTTCTGATGCTGATAAATCCTAGTTATACTGAGTTTTATCAGTTGTTTTGTAGTGTATCAATAAGCAATAATTGTATTATCATTAATTATATGAATAAGTTAAATCGTATTTTGTTTAAGTAGGTTTAAGAGTAGTTAAAATTAAAAAAATACTAATAACATATATCTTTTTTTAAAAAAATTATCTATATACTTTTAGAATAAAAGTTTCTTTTTAGGTTTGGATGTATTGTATTTAAATCCATTTTAATATAGAATAAGTTCAAGTCATATAAAAAGGGGGGATAATATGCATTTATTGATACAATTATTTTGGCGAGATAAGTGGCGATTAGTTTCAATATTTATTTTTTCAATATTGAGTTATTTCTTAACATTATATCCAACTAATCAATTAAATCAAATAGTCGATGGTATAGGGGATGGTCAATTAACTTACGATGCTGTGCTATATCATATTTTTATTTTAATGATGATAGGTATGGCTGGCTATATTATAGGTGCTTTTAAAGAATACTATGTTTTTATTGGCTATGATAGTGTGATTAGTGATTTAACTTATCGTATGCAACAACGTGTTTATCAGCATACACCTGTATTGTTTAATCGCTTTTCAATTGGAGAAGTGATTAGTCGTACAACGAATGATATTACAGAATATATTGCACCATTTTTTGGCTACGGTTTATTAAGTTTTTTTGATGGTGTGCTATATAATGTATTAATTACAGGATTGATTTATACTAAATCGAATGCTGTATTTACATTATTAGTGAGTTTACCAATGATTATACAAACAATCTATTTCTCATTACAGAGACGTCCACAAGAAGCATTATATCAACAAATGGCAAATATTAATGATAAAATAACAGAAGAAACGTTAGAAAATGTTAAAGGGATTCGTGTTATTCGAACTTATCAGTTATTAGATAAAGTAAGAACGAGTTTTGTTGGTAAATTAAAGACTTATGCGACGACTAATGAAGCTTATATGAAACGTACTTTAATTTATCAGCCTTTGAGTACATTTTCAATGGCTGCTGCTTATATTATTGCCGTAACTTATGGCTTTTATTTAATTGAACACGGGCAAATGACATTAGGGCAATTAGTTACAGCTTGTGTGGCACTTGCTTTATTACAATGGCCATATACTGCACTTGCTTCAGGTATTATTGCAGTCGTTGAATTGAAACAAGGTTTGCAACGTATGACAGAATTAATGTCACCTGAACCGGTCGTTAATAATGATGAAGCAAAATTACCATTTGTTTTTAATGAAGCTATCCAATTTAAAAATTTTAATTTTAGTTATGATGATAAATTAGTACTGAAAGATATTAATTTATCTATTCCTAAAGGTCGAACATTAGGCATAATTGGTAAAACAGGAAGCGGAAAATCTACTTTAGTCAAACAATTACTACGTTTATATCCTATTTCGCAACAACAATTATATATTGATCACAAAGATGTTCATCAATATACAACTGAGGCTATTCGTGCACATATAGGTTATGCACCACAAGAATATCAATTGTTTTCACAATCTTTAAAAGATAATATTTTATTTTTCAGACATGATTATCAAGATAAATTAGCAGAAGTATTAACAATTGCTGATTTAGATAAAGATATTCAGAAATTTGATAAAGGTATGGATACATTGGTTGGTGAAAATGGTGTAGCATTATCTGGTGGTCAAAAACAAAGATTAGGTATTGCACGGGCATTATTAGCACAACCAGATATTTTAATTTTAGATGATAGTTTAAGTGCGGTAGATGCCAATACAGAAAAAAATATTATTGATCATATTAAAAATTATCGACAAGATAAAACAAATATTATCGTTTCACACCGTATTTCTGCTATTCGTCATGCTGATAATATCGTAGTATTAAATCAAGGTGAGATAATCGGTATGGGTACACATAATCATTTATTAAATACGTGTTCGTGGTATGCAGAATTAAATGACTATCAAAATAAGGAGGAAACTAATAATGAAACAGACTAATCCTCTATTACAATTTACACCTTATATTAAAGAAGCACGTCGTGAGTATATGTTTGGTTTATCATTTTCGATTTTAAACGTTGGTTTAGGTGTTATTGGCATGTATATTCTATCACGTATGTTCGATCAAACGGGACCATTAACACATCAAATGTTTGTTAAATCATTAATAGTTGTTGCTGGCTATGGGTTGATTTTATTAGTGTCAGGTATTTCAAATTACATTATGAATATTTTTTTAGTAAAAGGTGCGAATAAAATTTATGTTAATATTCAAACTAAAATTTACGATCATATTCAAAGTTTACCTATTAGATATTTTGATGATATGCCAGCTGGTGCTGTTGTTTCACGTATAACGAATGATGTTAAACAAATTCGTCAATTTTTTGTCTCTACTTTCATACAAATAGTTGTTATTGTCGTTAAGATATTATTCATCTATATTATGTTGTTTATGATTGATATAAAATTTGCGAGTGTAATGTTGCTATTATTGCCAATACTATTCATTTCTACAAGATTATATAATCGTTTTGCCATGAGTGATATTAAAGGTTATCGTAAGAAATTTTCAGATAGCAACGCTTTGATTAATGAAGGTTATCAAAATTTAGAAGTGATTAAAGCATTTAATCAAGAACAAAATATTATTGATAATTGGGATCAACATAATCAAGAGAGATATTTGTATTGGAAAAGATTGAATATTAAAGATAGTTTGTTACTACATAATTTATCTACTTTAATTCGTGCGATTACTTTTATTGGTATTATTTATTATTATGCGTATTCTCAACATTACCATGTATTTGGTGTGACATTAGGTATGGTTTATTTATATATTAATTATACGACAGATATTATTTATCGTGTGGCAGATTTTACAATGGGGATTGGTGCCTATACTAGAGCTGTAGGTGCAGCAACAAATATTGAAGAAATTTTACAAATGACACCAGAAATAGATCAAGCAGGGAAAGCTATTGAACATTTTGAGGGAAATATTCAATTTGAACATGTGTATTTTAGTTATGATGGTGAACATGATGTATTGAAAGATATTCATCTGACTATTCCAGCTAATCAAACAGTTGCATTTGTAGGTGCAACCGGTAGTGGTAAAAGTACGATTATGAATTTATTAGTTAAATTCTATCAACCGACAAAAGGACAATTACTGATAAATAATCAAGATGTTGTGCATTATAGTCGTCAAGATTTACAACAACATTTAGCCATTGTTTTACAAGATGCTTTTTTATTTGAAGGCACTTTATTAGAAAATATTACACCTACTTTAGATGAAAATTTAGCTTTATATGCTTTAGAAAAAGTTGGTGGAAGTTTCATACTAGAACAAGGTCGAACATTACAATCTAAAATAGATATTGGGGGTAAAAATTTATCAACAGGTGAGAAGCAATTAGTTTGTTTAGCACGTGCACTTGCCAAAAATCCTAAAATTTTAATTTTAGATGAATCGACTGCAAATATTGATAGTCAGACAGAACAATATGTAACAAAAGCTATTGAAGAAGTGAAACAAGGACGTACAACTTTAATTATTGCACATCGTTTATCTACCATTAAAAATGCTGATTGTATTTACGTATTAGATAGAGGTCAAATTATTGAAAGTGGTACGCATCAACAATTAATTGCACAACAAGGTGTGTATAATAAGATGTATCAAACACAAATTAAAAGTTAAAATATATGAGGTTAAGAAAAAATATCCGTTTTTCTTAACCTCATTTTCTTGTTTTTCTGTTACTTTTTTATCAGATGTTTCTATGATATAATTGACTGTATAACTTAAAATTAGGAGAAATTTATCAATGACTAAACAAAATTATTATATTACAACTCCGATTTATTATCCAAGTGGTGATTTACATATCGGTCATGCCTATACAACTGTTGCTGGGGATGTTATGGCGCGTTATAAAAGATTACAAGGCTTTAATGTACATTATTTAACTGGGACTGATGAACATGGTCAAAAAATTCAAGAAAAAGCACGTGAACAAGGTTTATCAGAAATCGAATATGTTGACGGTATGATTAGTAAAATCAAAAAATTATGGCAAGATTTAGACATTACTTATGATGATTTTATTCGTACGACAGAAGAACGTCATAAAACAGTTGTCGCTAAAATTTTCGAACGTTTAGTTGAACAAGGTGATATTTATCTTGGTGAATATGAAGGTTGGTATTCTGTTTCAGATGAAGAATATTTTACAGAAACACAATTAGCAGAAGTGTATCGTGATGATAATGGTAAAATGATAGGTGGTAAAGCACCAAGTGGTCATGAAGTCCAATTAGTGAAAGAGCCAGCTTATTTCTTCCGTATGAGTAAATATGCTGATCGTTTGTTAGCGTATTATGAAGCACATCCTGAATTTATTTACCCAGCCAATCGTAAAAATGAAATGATTAATAATTTTATCAAACCTGGTTTAGAAGATTTAGCAGTTTCTAGAGCTTCATTTGATTGGGGTGTAAAAGTCCCTAATGATCCGAAACACGTTGTTTATGTTTGGATTGATGCTTTAGCGAATTATATTACAGCTTTAGGTTACTTATCAGAAGATGAATCGAATTTCAAACGTTTTTGGCCAGCAGATGTTCATTTAATGGCAAAAGAAATTGTACGTTTCCATGCTATTTATTGGCCAATTTTATTAATGGCATTAGATTTACCATTACCTAAGAAATTATTTGCTCATGGTTGGATTTTAATGAAAGAAGGCAAAATGAGTAAATCTAAAGGAAATGTTGTTTATCCTAATATGTTAATTGAACGCTATGGTTTAGACGCATTACGTTATTATTTATTACGTGAAATTCCATTTGGTTCTGATGGTGTATTTACACCAGAAGATTTTGTTCATCGTGTCAATTATGATTTAGCTAATGATTTAGGTAATTTATTAAATCGTACAGTAGCAATGATTAATAAATATTTTGATGGCACAATACCAACTTATCAAGCACCACAAAATGAATTTGATACGGCATTAATTGACGCTTCACAAGTGATGATTAATGAAGTAGAAGAAGCATTAGAGAATTTACAATTTTCAGTAGCAATGACAAGTATCTTTAAATTTATTGCACGTACAAATAAATATATTGATGAAACAGCACCATGGGTATTAGCTAAAGATGAAGCAACACGTCAAGATTTGGCACGTACAATGAATTATTTAGCTGAAAGTTTAAGAATGATCGCAGTGATTTTACAACCATTTTTAACACAAACGCCAAAACGTATTTTTGAACAATTAAATATTACTGAAGCAGCATTACAAGCTTATGACTCAGTACGTCAATTTGGTATTATTCCTGAAAATACTAAGGTTGTTACGAAAGGTGAGCCAATTTTCCCACGTTTAGATGTTGAAAAAGAAATTGCTTATATTAAAGAACAGATGCAACCAGTAGTGAAAGAAGAGGTAGAAGAAAAGGCGTCAGAAATTACAATTGATGATTTTGCTAAATTAGAAATTCATGTAGGTGAAATTCTACAGTGTGAACGCATTCCTAAAGCCGATAAATTATTAAAATTCCAATTAGATTTCGGTACAGAACAACGTCAAATTTTATCAGGTATTGCAGAATATTATCAACCTGAGCAATTAGTCGGTAAAAAAGTAGCCGTAGTGACGAATTTAAAACCAAGAAAAATTCGTGGTGAAATGTCACAAGGTATGATTTTATCATCCGAAACAGACGGTAAGTTGCAAGTAGTAGAGATTGCTAAAGAAGTCGCTAATGGTTCAAAAATAAAATAAAATATGGAGATGGTATAAGTCGATAACTTATGCCATTTTTTATAATAAGGAGAATAAATAATGGATATATTTACAGTTAAAGATTCATCAAAAAATATAAAATTACTATAGATAATTTTGAAAAATACACTTATAAAAAAGAACCTTATTATCAAAAAAATAGTAAAAATCAACAAATTTATTATGCAATTTGTCCAGAGTGTAGAAATCCTATTCAAATTATTAATTTGTATAGTAATCAATATAAACAGAATAAAACAAATAAAATTGAAACTTACGGCAAACATTGTTTGAATAATGTTGAAGGATTTGATGAAATTAATGAATCAAAAAAAGAATTATGTACTTTGTATAATCCAAATCAATTAGGAAATACACAATTAAGAGAGAATGAGAAGGAATCAGAAGAAATTAAACAAATTATCTTAAATAATAAAGAGATAATTAGAAAAGATATTCAAAAAATTTTAGGTATAAATATAAGTAAAAATAAATATGAAGATATATTTAATACATTTATTGCTTCTAGAGGATGTAAATATAAAGGAACAAAAAAAGATAATTTACCTTATGCAATGCTTTATCATTCAGCAGCTATTGATATATATGGGCAGTATGTAAAAAACGGACATGAAAAAAATTTTAATTGTGCTAATCTGATAAAAATTGATAACAATCAAATATTATCAAATAGTACGGAAGAAAACATAGAAATATATTTTACTTTTACTGAATATCAAAATAGTCCTATAGAATCTGTATTGTATCGAATTATAGAAGAAAAGAAAAATAAGAAAAATATTATTTTTAAACAGAGAATTCAATTACAACGAAAAATATATTAAAATACAATGAACTTACTTTGATAAAAAATTTAAAAGTAAATCCATTGTATAAATTAGTATGTAATTAGTATGTTAAAAATATATGAAATTGAGTATTCATTCAACTCATCTTATTAAAATACGTTGCTAAAAATGCTTGTGTTCTTGGGTGTTGTGGGGTATTAAATAGTTGTTGATTAGTATTACTTTCAACAATTTGTCCGTTTTCTACGAGATAAGTATAGTCACAAACTTCTTTAATAAATTCTAGTTGATGTGACACGATGATGATAGTTGTGTCTGTTAAAGTTTTTAATTGTCGAATAATATCTAATACTTCATTAACTGATTCTGGATCAAGTGCACTAGTTGGTTCATCAAATAATAAAATTTCAGGATTCATAGCTAAAGCACGTGCAATAGCAACACGTTGTTTTTGTCCACCACTTAAATTTTGAACGGCACGGTGTTCAAAATTCTTTAAACCAACTAAAGTTAATTTTTCTTTGGCAATGGTTTGTGCCGCTTCACGTGATAGTTTTTTAGTTAACATCAATGTATTAATGATATTATCACCGACAGACCATTGAGGAAATAAATTAAAATGTTGAAAGACCATGGTAATTTTATCAAGTATTTGTCGGTTGCCTCGTCCCATAGATTTGGTAATACCAATATCTTGTCCATCAATTAAAATTTCACCGTTATCAATAGCTTCTAAGCCACAAATGGTACGTAAAATAGTTGATTTTCCACTACCACTAGGTCCGATAATACCACAAACTTGTTTAGTTGGAATAGTTAGTGAAATATCTTTGAGAATAATTTTATTATTAAAAGATTTTGTCATATTATTTATTGTGATCATAACTTCTGCTCCTGTTCTTGACCTAAGGCAAAACGTTGTTCTAATTTTCTAAAGATAACGACTACAAAAGAACTTAATACTAAATAAAGTATGAAAGTTAGTAAATAAGGTGTAATAGATGCTTCGCGATTAGCTATTTCTTTAGTACGTGCTAATACTTCTACAATAGTAATAATATTAATTAAAGATGTGTCTTTAATTAAAGTGATTGCTTCACTTGATAGTGCAGGTAAACTCATACGAATAGCTTGAGGCATAATAATAAATAAAGCAGTTTGCCATGGTTGATAGCCTAAAACATAAGCCGCTTCATATTGTCCATTATCAATAGCCTCGATACTACCACGTAAAATCTCAATTAAATAAGCAAGATAATTTAATACAAAAGTAATTACAGCAACTAATAGTGATGACCATCCTAAACCTAATATAGGTAATAAACCATAGTATAAGAAAAATAATTGTAACATTAAGGGCGTACCTCTAAATATCCAAGTGTAGATACTAATTGCACGATTAATATATGGATTACGTTTAATAAATAACATAGATATAATGATCGCTAAAGGAAAAGCAATAAGTAAAGTGGATAAATAAACAATTAACACGGCGGGTAAACCTTGTAATATATAAGTTAAGTTAGACATATAACCTCCTACTAATGAGCAAACCATTGATTATAAATTTCATCGAATGTCTTGTCTTGGTTTATTTCTTTTAATGTGTGATTAATTTCGTTGCGTAATTTGACATTATCTTTTTGTACTGCAACACCCATCTGTTCTTTATCGAATATATTTTCAGACATCATAAAATGTTTGTTTTGCTGTTTTGCAATATATTGTGCTACGATTTTATCAATAACAACGGCATCTATACGTCCTGCTTCTAAATCAATTAAAGCTGTTAAATAGTCATTGTATTTTTTCATATGATTAGCAGGAAAATGTGTTTTCATTAAAGCAGTTTGTGCTGAACTTCCTGTTTGAATAGCAACTACTTTGGTTGTTAACATATCTAAAGTAGTAATAGGCTCATTTTTTGTTAAGATAACTAATGTATTTTCGATATAAGGTTCAGTAATTGCCATGGCTTGTTGTCTTTCAGGTGTGATAGTTAGACCATTCCATATAACATCTATCTTATGATTGTTAAGTTCAGCTTCCTTATTTTCCCAACTGATAGGTTTAAAAATAACTTTTTTACCTAAACGTTGAAAAGTTTCTTTTGCTAAATCAATATCAAAACCTATGATTTCACCATTTTCATCACGAAATCCCATCGGTGCAAAAGTATCATCTAAGCCAACAATAATAGTATCATTTTTTACGGCTTGTTGAGAATTTTCTTGCTGATAATAAAAGATAAATGTAATATTTATGAACCATAAAAATAAATAAATAAAGATAGATTTTTTAATCATATATATGCCTCCATAATGTATAATAATTAATTTAACACATTAGCGAACTAAAGTAAATGAGGTTGAAGTTAAAAAATTAAAAAACATTCGTGGTAATGATAAATGGGCTATGTTAAAATTGACTATATTATGAAAGAAAGAGGTAAAATAGATGACGACATTTATGGAAGAACATCGTTTACTCATTCGAAAAATAAAAACTATTATCGTAGTGTTAGTTTGTGCTTTAATTAATGCTTATTCAGTTAATTATTTTTTAGTGCCAGCACATTTATTTAGTAGTGGTTTTTTTGGATTAGCACAATTAATATCAGATGGTTCAGCGATTTATCATCTACCTGTTCAATTGTCACTAAGTACAATGTACTTACTTTTAAATTTACCAGTTATTTATTTAGCATGGGCAAAATTGGGAAGATTTTTTACCATTACAACGATGATTTCTATTGTGGCAACGACATTTTTCTTAGGGGTTATACCAACAGGAGAATTAACACATAATGGTTTATTAAATGCAGTATTTGGTGGTGTGATTGGTGGTGTAGGTATAGGGTACACACTAAAATATGGTTCGTCAACAGGTGGCTTGGATATTGTAGCGATTGTTATTGCTAAAATTAAAGATAGTTCAATGGGGAACTATATGATGGCCTTAAATACTTTAATTATTATTGGTGCAGGTATAATGTATAATGCAGAGTCAGCTTTATATACTTTAGTTTCTCTATATGCTAAAATGCGTGTCATTGATATTATACATACTAAACATATGAAATTAGCTGCACATATTGTCACAACTAAACAAAAAGAAGTGAAGTATGCCATTTATCGTTATTTAGGACATGGTGTAACTGAAGTAGAATGTAAAGGTGGTTTTTATCAACAAAATCAAACTATGCTTTATTGTGTCATGTCTAGACATGAATTGTATAAATTTGAAATGTTGATGAAAGAAATTGATCCGAGTGCTTTTGTTACAATTACACAAGTCATGAAAATCATGGGAAGATTTGTTCAAAAAGATAAAGTTTAGGAGTAGATATGGGAAAAATTTATTTAAAAAATTTTGATTTGGTACGAGGGCAACAATATATTACACGTGAAACAACATTACCAGCCAAATGTATAGACAAACCAACTTCTATTTTTATTCAGTTTCAAGAAATAATGGATTATGGTAAAGTAGATAATTTATTAAAAATAAATAAAAATGGTCAACAAGGTTATTTAAAACGTCAAGGTGCGTTTAATTTAACATTTAAATTTAATGTGGATCAAAAAGATAGCAGTCATTTGAGACATATTTATGGTACAATGAAATATGATTTGCAAACATTGTCACAAACATTAACTTATACAGATAGTAAAATTATTTATCAAGTTATTTTTGATTTGTGGTTAGCAGGAGAAGATAAAAAACAACAAGGTATTTATCTTGAATATACTCATAATGAAGGAGAAAACAATGAAAGATATTAAACATTTATTAGCTGATACGATACAGTCAGCTATTATTAAAGCACAATTAGTTGAAGCGACAGACATACCGAATATTCATTTAGAAACACCACGTCATAAAGATAATGGTGATTTTGCATGTAATATTGCTATGCAATTGACTAAATTAGCAAAACAACCACCACGTCAAATCGCTGAAAAAATTGTAGAGAATTTAGATAAACAACAAGCTAATATTGATAAAGTAGAAATTGCAGGACCTGGATTTATTAATTTTTATTTAAAAGCAGATTATTTAACAACAGTCATTTCTGAAGTTATTGAACAAGGTGAGCATTATGGTGAATCAACAGCAGGTAATAATGAAAAAGTGTTACTAGAATATGTATCAGCTAATCCAACAGGTGATTTACATGTCGGACATGCACGTAATGGTGCTGTAGCAGATGCTTTAGCAAGAATGATGAAAGCGGCTGGTTATGATGTGACGCGAGAATTTTATGTCAATGATGCAGGTAATCAAATTAATAATTTAGCACTGTCAGCTGATGCACGTTATCAACAAGCATTAGGTCTTGATAAAGCAATGCCAGAAGATGGTTATAATGGAAAAGATATTGTTGTTTTAGGAGAAATTTTAGCTAAAGAATTTGGTAACACATTATTAGAAAAAGATGAAGCAGAACGTTTAGTATTTTTACGTCAATATGCTGTTAACTATCAATTAAATAAATTAAAACAAGATTTAATTGATTTTAGAATCGAATTTGATAATTTTTATAGTGAAACTTCACTGTATGAATCTGGTAAAGTACAAGCAACATTACAAGATTTAGCACAACGCCAAGCAACTTATGAAAAAGATGGTGCCACTTGGTTAAAAACAACTTCATTTAATACAGGTGATGATAAGGATCGTGTATTAATTAAAGCTGATGGCAGCTTTACTTATTTCACACCAGATATCGCCTATCATAAAGATAAATTTGATCGTGGGTATGAAAAATTAATTAATTTATTTGGTGCAGATCACCATGGCTATGTGCCACGTTTAAAAGCATCAGTGGCAGCTTTGGGTAATGAGCCTAGTCATTTAGAAATTTTAATCATGCAATTAGTGCGTTTATTAGAAAATGGTACAGAAGTGAAAATGAGTAAACGTACCGGAAAATCAATTACGATTAGAGATTTAATTGATGAAGTAGGTGTAGATGCAGCACGTTATTTCTTAGTAATGCGTTCTAGTGATACACATTTAGATTTTGACTTTACAGAAGCGAAAGAACAGTCAAGCAATAATCCAGTTTACTATGCACAATATGCACATGCTCGAATTTGTTCGATTTTACGTCAAGCAGAACAGCAAGGTTTACAATTTACACAAGCAGCTGATTTATCGTTAATTACATCAGAAGCGGCATTAGATTTGGTGAAAGTAATGGCAGAATTTCCAGAAGTTGTTGCACAAGCAGCAGCACACCGTACACCACATCGTGTAGCTAATTATATTAATCAATTAGCGACAGCATTCCATAAATTTTATAATGCTCAAAAAATTATTGATCTTGAGCAACCTCAATTATCAGCAAGTTTATTACAGTTAGCTTTAGCAACTAAAATCACATTAAAAAATGCATTAACATTAATTGCTGTCAATGCACCTGAACAAATGTAGAGGTAATAAGATGAAAAAAATTCATATAGATAAAGTGACTTTATTGTGTACAATTGCAATTATTAGTTTGTTAGTTGTTACGTTTTTAGTATACAATAAGCAATTTGCAAGTATTCCTTTATTATCTATTGCGATTATTTTTGGTTACTTATTAATTAGAGAAATAAAAAAAATAAATAAATATCGAAATACTATTGAATAAAGTTAGCTGATAGCGTATAACTGATATAGTAAATATTTGCAAATAATGTCTTGCATGATATAATGAAAAACAGTAAATTGAGAGGAATGGGCATAAAGATGAAATTTAGCGAAGTTACTAAAACACTAATTGATGAGATGTCATTTATTGATTTAGCATATTTATATTTATCTGAAACAGGCGAACCTAAATCATTTTATGATTTAGTAGCTATTTTTAAACAAATTGGACAATATACAGATGAAGAAATTGCAACAAGAACTGTTCAGTTTTATACAACATTAAATGTAGATGGTCGTTTTGTACGTATTGAAGATCAAGCATGGGCGCTACGTGATTGGTTAGAAGTTGATGAAATATTAGTTTATACTGAACCTTCAGTACATCGTTTTGATGATGAAGATGAAGATATTATTTTTGAAGATGAAGAAGTATTTAAAGATGAATTAGATGAAATTTCTGAAGCTGAAGAAGTAATTGAAGATGATGTAGAAGAAGATACAACTTATGATGAAGATGAGTTTGCAGATTCTAAAAGTGATATTCTATTAAAATATATTGAAAATTCTCAAGAAGATAGTGAGTTCTAATCTTGACATCAAGTCAAATTATGATAGTATATTATACGGGCACTCTAAAATTTTGGAGTCGGTATTAACAGCTCCCTTTTTAAAAGGGAGCTATTTTTATTTTATAAAATAGGAGGACAGTATGGCTAAGTATATTTTTGTGACAGGTGGTGTGGTATCTTCATTAGGTAAAGGTATTACGGCTGCATCTTTAGGACGTTTGTTAAAAAATAGAGGATTGAAAGTAACAATTCAAAAATTTGATCCTTATTTAAATGTGGATCCAGGAACGATGAGTCCTTATCAACATGGAGAAGTTTTTGTTACGGATGATGGTGCAGAAACAGATTTAGATTTAGGACATTATGAGCGATTTATTGATATTAATTTAGGTAAATATTCTAATGTGACAGCTGGTAAAGTTTATTCAACAGTTTTACGTAAAGAGCGCCGTGGGGATTATTTAGGTGGTACAGTCCAAGTTATTCCACATATTACTAATGAAATTAAAGAGCGTTTATTATTAGCAGGTGCGGAAACAGGTGCTGATGTTGTAATTACTGAAATTGGTGGTACAACTGGAGATATTGAATCATTACCATTCATTGAAGCCATTCGTCAAATTCGATCTAATTTAGGACGTGATAATGTTTTATACATTCACTGTACATTATTACCTTATATCAAAGCAGCAGGAGAAATGAAAACTAAGCCGACACAACATTCTGTTAAAGAATTACGTGGTTTAGGTATTCAACCTGATGTTATTGTTTTACGTAATGAAAAACCATTAACAGAAGAATTACGTGATAAGATTGCTTTATTCTGTGATATAGAAGCAGATGCAGTCATTGAAGCACGTGATGCAGATACATTATATGAAATTCCAATGGCTTTACAAGCTCAAAAAATGGATGATATCGTATTAAATAAATTAGGTATTACGGCACCACCAGCAGATATGTCAGAGTGGGAAGTATTGTTAGAACAAGTTCGTCATTTAGATAAAAAAGTAACGATAGGAATTGTAGGTAAATATGTAGAATTACCCGATGCTTATATTTCAGTAGCTGAAGCTTTAAAACATGCTGGTTATACTTATGGAGCAGATATTGATTTACGTTATATTCAATCAGAAGATATTACACCAGAGAATGTTGAAGAAACTTTAAAAGAATTACAAGGTATTTTAATTCCAGGTGGTTTTGGAGAACGTGGGGTTGAAGGTAAAATTACTGCAATCAAATATGCACGTGAAAACCAAGTGCCTTTCTTTGGTATTTGTTTAGGGATGCAATTAGCAGCAGTAGAATTTGCACGTAATGTTGCAGGTTTAAAAGGTGCGCATTCTTCAGAACTAGATCCGAATACACCATATCCAATTATTGATTTATTACCAGATCAAAAAGATGTTGAAGATATGGGTGGAACACTACGTTTAGGTTTATATCCATGTCAATTAGTTGAAGGAACAAAAGCTTACGAAGCTTATGGAAAGAAAGAAGTACAAGAACGTCATCGTCACCGTTATGAATTTAATAATAACTATAGAGAAAAATTAGAACAAGCTGGTTTAGTTTTCTCAGGCACAAGCCCAGATGGACGTTTAGTTGAAATTGTAGAATTATCAGATCATCCATTCTTTGTGGCAGGGCAATTCCACCCTGAATTGATCTCACGTCCAACACGCCCACAAAAATTATTTAAAGCCTTTGTAGGTGCTGCATTGAAACATTAATACTGAACTATCAGCTCAATCATGGTTGAGTTGATAGTTTTTTAGCCGTATAAATAAGAGATTGCGCTATTCAGTGCAATCTCTTATTTTTAAATTATTTTTTAGCAGAGTTAATTAACTCTTGTGCAGCTAAAATACCTAAATTATTTGCAGCTAATGGGCTATCACCTGTTAATAAGTTACGATCTTTATGTACTTCTCCAGTGATACCTTCGTTTAAAATTTCAACACCTAAGTTTTCTAAACTTTCAGCTAATAACCAAGGTAATTTACCAGGCATATAACCGATTTCTTGGTTGGCACCTTCGTCTAAAGCATCAGGGAATACGTTGATCTTGTAACCTTTAAATAAGAAATTATCTTTATCTTCATCTATGGTAGCAGCTAATAATGCTGCTGGTCCATGACATAATGTTACGATTTCTTTTTCTTGACCTACAGCCCAATGTAATACGGCTTTAACTTCTTTACTTTCTGGTAAATTTAATAAAGCACCGTGACCACCTGGGAAGAAAGCACCAGCATAATTAGTATTTTCTTTAATGACTTCAGGTAAAACTTCACTTAATTTTAATGGTTTTTCAAATTTAGTTAAATATTGATTATAAAAATCCATTACGACTTTATCTTCTTCAGGCATTGCCCACATTTCAAATTTAACTGGGTTACCCGATAAAGTTGTGACGATAATTTCAAAACCTGCATTAACCATATGTAACATAGGTAATAATGTTTCTACAGGATGGTTACCAGTTGAAAATAATTTACCACTTTTAGTTTTTAAATATCTTTCGTCTGAAGCGACCATCAAAATTTTATTGTTTTTACCTGTATAAGGTGCATCAATTTTAAAACCATCAAAATCTGTTATGGGGCGTGTATATAGACTTAATGAATAGTCTGATGGAAAATAAGCATTGTTTTCTGCCATATCTCGTTTTGGTTGTTGATTTAATTCTATCATTTTAATCCTCCTAATGACCATTGGGAATATAGTTGTCAAATTAAGACGATTATTTGTAATTAATTTTAAAAAATAGATAAAGTTTTTTCATATTTTTTAAGTACACGATCAACTGTGAGTAAAGTATCGTTTAAAATCTCTTCACCTAATTGTGTTAATATGACTTGAACACCGCGTTTATCTTCTGTGCAATGTCGACGTTCAATTACTTGACAATTTTTTTCGAATTTGTCTAGCATACGTGAAGTGGCACTTAAACTCAAGCCTATTTTCTCACTCAATTCTTTCATACGTAATTCATGATTTTCTACATGATGTAAAAAATATAAAACGTAAAATTCGTTTAAACTCATGGCATGGTTAGATTGTTGTAAGGATAATTCTAATTCTTTAAAAATTTGATTATTTAAGTTTTTTAAATTTAACCATTTAATAATATTAGTATTCACAAAATCGCCTCACTTTCATATTATTGCTTGTGCAAGCAACTACTTTACAATATAATATATTCAATTAGATGTCAATCAATTTATAATGAGAATTAATTGCGATGTAGCCTATT
>NZ_JBZXTS010000014.1:0-34107 GCF_058895785.1 Staphylococcus sp. B1(2026) | reverse complement strand
AATAGGCTACATCGCAATTAATTCACTTAACATTAGAATTGACAATCGCTATTTTTTTGTTTTAATTTTAATAACTAAAACAACCGTACTTTTATTAATTAATACAAGTAAGGTTGTTTTATAAATATTCATTTTATTTTTCTAATCCCGGAATACGTTGATAAATTTTATCAATATTTATTAAATGTACTTCTAATTCAAAACATTGATCTAAATCTTGTGGTGTCATAATGGATTGAATTGTTTCATTCTCTTGTAATAATTGCTTAAATGGTATAGCTTTAAACCATGAAGTCATCGCTAAAGGTTGTACTAAGTCATAAGCTTGCTCTCTTGCAAAACCATATTTTTCAATTAAAACGCTCATTGTACGTTGCGCAAAAATAACACCATGCGTCTTATAAATATTCGCAATCATATTATCTTCAAAAACTGTTAAATTTTTAATGACTTTCGTAAAACGATGTAACATATAATCCAATAAAGTCGTTGCATCAGCACTTAAAACACGTTCAGCACTTGAATGGGAAATATCACGTTCATGCCATAATGGAATATTTTCATACGCTGCATGCATATACCCACGCATTAAACGTGCACAACCTGCCATATTCTCACTTGAGATAGGATTACGTTTATGTGGCATTGCACTTGATCCTTTCTGATTTTTAGAGAAAAATTCTTCAGCTTCTCTTACTTCTGTACGCTGTAAATGTCTAATCTCCACACCAATTTTTTCGATTGAACTCGCAATTAAAGCCAAAGTTGCATAATAGTCGGCATGACGATCACGTTGTAAAACTTGTGTAGAAATATGACTTGATCCAATGCCTAATTGTTGGCATACATCATCTTGTACTTCAGGTGGCGTATTAGAAAATGTACCTACAGCACCAGATAGTTTTCCTACCTCTATAATTTTTCTTACTGCTTTAAAACGTTCAATATGACGATTAAATTCATCATAGTATAAAGCAAATTTTAAACCGAAACTTGAAATATCAGCATGTACACCATGCGTACGTCCAATACAAGGCGTATATTTATATTGTAAAGCTTTTTCTTTTAATACTTGTTGAAAGTCTAATAAATCTTGCATTAAAATATCATTTGCTTGTTTATACATTACGCCATAAGCTGTGTCTACTACATCTGTTGATGTTAAACCATAATGAACCCATTTTTTTTCATCACCTAAATAACTTGAGACATTACGTGTAAATGCAACAATATCATGTTTAGTTTCTTGTTCTAATTTTAAAATACCTTCTAAATCAAATTTTGCATTATTAAATAACTTATCTACGTCTTCTTGAGGAATAACACCTAGTTTACTCCATGCTTGGGCAGCATATAACTCAACATCTAAATAAATTTTAAATCGGTTTTCATCACTAAAAACATCTTTCATTGGTGCACGACTATATCTTTCAATCATGATTTAGTTCTCCTTCTTTAATGATAAATGTCCAATATCTTGACGATAAAACAAATCATCACAAACTATTTTTTGAATTTCTTGATAAACTTGTTGTTGCACCGCTTCTAATGTAGGTGCTTTAGCACAAACTAATAAGACACGACCACCATTAATGATTAACTGATGATTTTTTTTGCTTGTTCCCATGTGAAAAACAGGTGTCTTAACAGTTTCTAAACCTTGAATAACTGCACCTTGTCTACTTTTTTCTGGATAACCTTGTGCCGCTAATACTACACCTATTACAGCATCTGTAGACCATGATACATTAAAAGCACGATCGTCAATAATTGCTTGGGCAATATCATATAAACTACTTTCTAAATTTAATAAAATAACTTCACTTTCAGGATCTCCGAAACGCACATTAAATTCAATGGTTTTAATACCACTTTGACATTTCATTAGTCCTGCATATAAGATACCATAAAATGGCATGCCTTCTCTACTCAAAGCATCAACCATCGGTTGAACAACTTCATCAATACCTTGTTGCACATCTTGTGGTGTAATATGTGAAATAGGTAAATAAGCACCCATCCCACCTGTATTTAAACCTTCATCATTGTCGAAGGCACGTTTATGATCTTGGGCAACTGGCATTGGTACAACTGTTCGATTAGATACGAAACACATTAGCGAAAATTCTTCTCCCTCAAGATATTCTTCAATAACGACTTGTTGTCCTGCTTTGGCAAACTTCTGTTGACACATCATATCATACAATGCTTGATTCGCTTCATCTAAAGTTTGCGCAATAACAACACCTTTACCTGCTGCTAAACCATCGGCTTTTAATACAATCGGCATTTTTTGTTGTTGCAAATAATCATACGCTTGTTGATAATCCGCAAAACTTTGATGACGTGCTGTAGGGATCTGATATTTCTCCATCATCATCTTAGAAAAAACTTTACTGCCTTCTAATTGAGCAGCTCGCTGACTAGGACCAAATGCACGAATATTATTTTGCTGTAATAAATCAACTAAACCTTCTACTAAATACTTTTCTGGTCCTACGAAAACTAGATCAATTTCATAGTTATGGCAAAACTCGACTATTGTATTATAATTCAAGTCAACACAAGTACCAAAAATTGCCACAGCGGGATTTTCTCCCCACATATAAATTTGATGCCCTTCTTGATATAATTTATGTGCAATGGCATGTTCTCTACCACCACAACCTACAACTAATACTTTTCCCATAATTAATGTTTAAAGTGGCGCGTTTTACTCATTAACATTGCCACACCTTTCTCATTACATTTATTAATACTATCTTGATCTCTTAAAGAACCACCTGGTTGAACAATTGCAGTAATTCCATAATCTGCTGCTAATGTCACACTATCATCCATTGGGAAGAAAGCATCAGATGCTAACACTGCACCTTGTGCTTGCTGACCTGCCTGTTTCAAAGCAATATAACATGCACCAACACGATTCATTTGACCTGCACCAATACCTAAAGTTTGTTTATTTTTAGCTACTACAATTGCATTAGATTTAACATGTTTAACAATTTTCAATGCAAATAATAAATCTGATTGCTGTGTTGTGTCGGCTGTTGTTACTAACTCTAATGTATCTGCTAAAGCTGTATTTGCTTCTTGAATTAAAATACCACCACGCACACTCTTAATTTGATGAGATGTTGATAAATCAGAAGGTATAATTTGATAAATTCTCAAATTTTTCTTTTGTTGTAAAATAGCTAAAGCTTCATCAGTATAATCAAAAGCAATAATAATTTCTAAAAATATTTGATGTAATTTATGTGCTGTTGCTTCATCAATAGTCCCATTTATTGCAACAATACCACCAAAAATAGAAATAGGGTCTGCTTGATAGGCTTTATCAAAAGCCATTTCAACATTATCACCAACAGCTACACCACATGGATTCATATGTTTGACAACGACACAAGCTGTTTCGTCAGAAAACTCAGCTAAAATATCTAGCGCAGCACTGGCATCTTGAATATTATTATAAGACATGGCTTTACCATGTAATTGTTTAGCTTGATGTAATGCAAACATTTCTGATTGTTCGTGACGATAGTGCCAAGCTTGTTGATGTGGATTCTCACCATAACGCAAATGATCTTCTAATGTATAAGTTAATGTTAATTGTTGTGGAATTAATTGATCTTTCTGATTAAAATAATTAGCAATTGTTGCATCATATTGTGCTGTTAGATTAAATACTTTAATAGCCAAAGCACGACGTGTTGCTAATGATACTTCTCCAGCAGCTAATTCTTGTAATACACCTGTATAATCTGAACGATCACAAACGACAATAACATCTTGATAATTTTTAGCAGCACTACGCAGCATACTTGGTCCACCGATATCAATATTTTCAATAATTTCTGCTTCACTTACACCAGATTTTTTAAGTGTTTCGGCAAATGGATATAAATTAACACAAACTAAATCAATATAATCAATTTTTTGTATAGTCACTTGTTGTTGATGAAGTGTATCGTGACGTTTAGCTAATAAACCACCATGAATATTTGGATGAAGTGTTTTAACACGACCTTCTAAAATTTCTGGAAAATGTGTTACTTGCTCAATAGTTATACATTTAATACCCGCTTGTGTTAAATAATTATATGTCCCACCTGTACTAATAATTTCAAAACCTTGTTGAATTAATTCTTGTGCAAATTCAATAATCCCTGTTTTATCACTTACACTAATTAATGCTCTTTTCATTATTTTTATTCCCCTTTTCATTCCCTACTATCAATTGTGCAATCACTTGCGGATATAATTGGTGTTCTAATTGATGAATTCTCTATGTCACTGTTTCAAGCGTATCTTGTGGCAAAACATCTAAAGCACGTTGTGCAATCACTTGTCCGCCATCTAATTCTTCATTTACATAATGAATACTAATACCTATTTGTGCTTCTCCCTGACAAAAAGCTTGTTGAATAGCATCTTTTCCTTTATATTTTGGTAATAATGATGGATGTAAATTAATAATATCTCCTTGAAAATTTTCTAAAAAATATGGAGAAATAATTCGCATATATCCAGCTAAAAAGATAAACTCACATTGTTGTACTTTTTGTAAAATTGCCGCTTCAAAAGCTTGTTTATCTTTAAAGTCTTTCATACTAAATACATACGTTGCTAAACCACGATTTTCAGCTTTTTTAATGACGGGTGCATTGACACGATCACAAATGACCGCTTCAATTGTCATATGTTGCTTTAAATAAACATCATCTGCTATTTTTTCAAAATTACTACCTGTACCTGAAGCAAAAATCGCTACTCTTTTCATACGATTTGAATCCCTTCTTGTTCAACAACTTCTCCTAACACAAAAGCATCAGGTATAAGCTCTAATACTGTATCTACATTTGATGGTGCCACTACAAATACTAAACCTACACCCATATTAAAAATATGATACATTTCTTCTGTCGAAATATCACCTTGTTGCTGTAACCATTTAAAAATTTCGGGTATTTCATAACTTGCTTGATTAATTTTCATACCTAAACCTGTTGCTAAACAACGTGGCAAGTTTTCATGAAAACCACCACCTGTAATATGCGCTATGCCTGCAACCTCTACTTTATTTAAAACGGCTGATACTTCTTTAGCATAAATACGCGTTGGTGTTAATAATATTTCACCTATTGTTGTATTATTAAACGGTGTATCTAAAGCAATTTGTTGATCTGTTAATATTTTTCTAATTAACGAAAATCCATTTGAATGCACACCGCTTGATGGCACAGCAATAACTATTTGACTCGCTTGCGTCTTATGAGGTGATAATAATTTGCTTTTTTCTTGTGCACCAACACAGAAACCAGCAATATCATATTCACCATTTGGATAAAATCCTGACATTTCTGCAGTTTCACCGCCAATTAAAGCACATCCTGCTTGATAACACCCTTCAGCTACACCTGACACAATTTGTTCAACTTGTTGTGGATCATTTTTACCGACTGCCAAATAATCTAGAAAATATAAAGGTATTGCACCTTGTGCTAAAACATCATTAACACACATTGCTACCGCATCAATCCCAATAGTATCATGCTTATTTAATTCAAACGCTAATTTTAATTTAGTACCTACACCATCGGTACCACTCACTAAAACTGGTTGTTTAAACTGATAGGCACTTAAATCAAAACAAGCACCAAAGCTCCCTATGGCTGACATGACACCCAAATTGTTTGTACGTGCTGTATGTTTTTTAATACGTTCAACTGACTCATAACCTGCTTGTAAGTTCACACCGCTTGCTGCATATTTTTGACTCATTTGATTTGCCCTTTCTGTTGTAAAACTGTTGTTGTTTAGTTGTCAATTGTTGTTTGAAATTAACTTCATAATCATATAATCCAGCAACATAATCTCCATTGAAGCAATCCATGCATAACCCTCCATAAGGTGCATCGAATGATAAATTAATCGACTCAATTAAACCTTGTTCACTTAAAAAACCTAGAGAATCAGCACCTATTATTTGTCTTACTTCTTCCAAATCATGATTAGCACAAATTAATTCGGCTGTTTTAGAAATATCAATGCCATAAAAACTTGGAAAAATAATTTCTGGTGAGGCAATACGAACGTGTACTTCTTTAGCACCTGCTTCTTTAAGTAAACCGACAATACGACGACTAGTTGTGCCTCTAACAATCGAATCATCTACCATAACTACACGTTTATCTTTCACAATTGCTTTAACTGCTGATAATTTCATTCTAACACCTTGCTCACGTAAAGCTTGTGTCGGTTGAATGAATGTACGTGCAACATATTGATTTTTAATTAAACCCATTTCATAAGGTAAACCGCTTTGCTCGGCATAACCTGAAGCAGCAGATAATGAAGAATTTGGCACACCAATCACGATATCAGCTTCTGCTGGACATTCAAGTGCTAGACGTTTCCCAGTATTTTTTCTAGCACTATGAACATTAACCCCTGCAATGACTGAATCAGGTCTCGCAAAATAAATATATTCCATTGCTGATATGGCTGTGCGTTGCGGTGTAATATATTGCTCAATATGAATACCATCTTGATTAATGGTAATCATTTCTCCAGCCATGACATTACAAACAAATTCAGCACCAATGACATCAATAGCACATGTTTCACTAGCTGCAACATAGGCGCCATTTTTCATTCGACCGATGACTAATGGACGCAAGGCATTTTCATCTACTGCACCGTATAAAGCTTCTGTAGTTAATATTAAGTAAGTAAAGCCACCCTTAACTTGTCGTAGACTTTCTTGCAATTGTGCTTTAAACGTCGATACTTTGCTACGACGTAACAAATGAACTAATATTTCAGTATCAGAACTAGCGTGAAAAATAGCACCTTGTTGTTCTAGTTGACGTCTTAAACTTTTTGCATTAATTAAATTACCATTATGACAAATACCTAAACTCATATCATGAAAATGATATAAAAATGGTTGCACATTTTGAATACTATTACTACCTGATGTTGAATAGCGCACATGACCTATTGCTGATTGCCCTTCTAATTGATACAAATATTGCTTATTTTTAAACACTTCAGCTACTAAACCCAGATCACGATGACCTTGTAATTTTTGACCATCACTACTCACAATACCTGCGCCTTCTTGCCCACGATGTTGTAAACTATGTAGTGCAAAATAAGTCACTTCATTCGCATGTGGATGTTGCCAAATACCAAATACACCACACTCTTCATTAATTCCACGCATTTTCTAATCTCCTTAACACTTCTTGATAAGCTGTAATTAGATTACCTAAATCGTGTCTAAATCTATCTTTGTCCATTTTTTCACCGTCATTTTTATCCCATAAACGACAAGTGTCTGGTGAAATTTCATCTGCTAAAATAATTTCTCCATCAGGTAATCGACCAAATTCAATTTTGAAATCTACTAATGTTAAATTTAATTGATTAAATAATTGTTGTAATAAATCATTAATGCGTTGTGCTTGTTGCTTAATTATTTTTAATTCTTGTGCTGTAACAATCCCTAAAGCTTGGGCATGATCATCATTAATTAACGGATCATTTAATGCATCATTTTTATAACTTAATTCAAAAACAGGTTGTTTCAGTACTTGACCTTCAACTAAACCATATTTTTTAGCCATAGAACCTGCCACAATATTTCTCATAATGACCTCTAACGGAATAATGTCAACGTGTCGACAAATTTGATCTGTGTCATTTACTTGTTTAATAAAATGTGTCGCGACACCATGTTGTGCTAAATATTGGAAGATATAACTCGTAATTGTATTATTTAATTTTCCCTTATCTTCAAAGTTTTGTTGTTTTTCGCCATTAAATGCAGTGGCACTATTTTTATAATGTACATAGACTTCATTAGCAACACCTGCATCAAATAATTGCTTGGCTTTCCCTTCATACAAAAGTTTCATGATTATTCTCCTTTAAAATATGACACACCTTGTTTAAAAATATTTTGTTGCCCTGCACGTGTGTTAGTTTTATATAAGTGAGATTGATAACGTTCACTATGCCCCATTTTCCCTAAAATCAAACCATCTGGACTAATTAAACCTTCACCTGCATAAATTGAACCATTTGGATTATACTGACCATTCATGGTCGCTTGCCCTTGTAAGTCACAATATTGAAAGGCAATTAAATGTTTAAATTTATCAATATTCATCCCCATTAACTTACCTTCACCGTGACTAAATGCCACTTCATGTTGTTGCCCGACTTCAAAGTCTTGTAACCAAGGTGAACAAGTTGTCGCGACTCTCGTCATACAAGTTGTTGAAATATGACGACCACTGTCATTATTAAATAAAGTTAAATCTTCTGGTGTTAAATCTGTAATTTTGCCATAAGGTAATAACCCTGATTTAATTAATGCTTGGAAGCCATTACAAATGCCTAAAATTAGTTTTTTATGTGCTAAATGGCGATGCACTGCTTCTGTTACTTGTTTGTTTTGTAAAAAATTAACAATGAATTTTGCACTACCGTCTGGTTCATCACCACTTGAAAACCCACCAGCCAACATTAAAATATGACTTTTAGCTAATTGATTAACAAATTGTTCAATAGAATTTTGTAAGGCTGTTTCATTTTGATTTTTAATTACAATGGTTGTTACTTTAGCACCTTCACGTTCGAAAGCATAGGCACTATCGTATTCGCAATTCGTTCCTGGAAAAACTGGAATCACGACATTCACTTCATCTACGACTTGTGGATAATATTGTTTCGTTTGTGGTGATGACGATAAATTTTCACAAATCCCTTTAGTTTCGTTAACATATATTGGATAAATATCATTTAATGTACTTGTATAAGCCTGATAAATTTCATCATAACTTAATGTGATGTCATTAATCATATACACATCATCACAAACTTTTCCTAAATAAGTGAAAGGTAATTCTATCGTACTTTCAACAACTAATGAGGCCACATCAAAATCTAATAAATGTTCACCTTGAATATTAAAACCTAAGCCATTTCCTAAAGCCATTTTAATTAATGAAGCCACTACACTACCATGCTCTTGCACATAAGCCGACACTATTTTTTTATCTTTAATGTATTGATGAAATTGTTCGTAATGATTTAATGTCGCTTTAATATCAGGAAATCCTCGTGCATCTCTAATTACTGGTACATGATATAAATAATTACCTTTTGTTTTTAATTCAGGTGTAATGACGTCCTCAATTTTAACTGGCGTACATGCAAAAGAAATCAAAGTTTCGACGACATTTAAATCATGATAACTACCAGACATACTATCTTTACCACCAATACTTGGGCGTTGTAATTGTTGTTGAGCATATAAAGCACCTAATAAACTTTGCGTGACTTTACCCCATTTAGCAGGCTCTTTTTCTAATCTTTCAAAATATTCTTGGAAAGAAAAATACAAGTGTTCATGTGTACCACCTATTGCATAAACTTTAGCTACTGATTCTAATACTGCATAAATTGCTGATAAAAATGGTGAATAGTGTGAAATCTTTGGTACAAAACCATAACTTAATATCGTTGCTGTATCACTTGGACCATCTAGTTTCGGTAAACTTTGTACACTTGCTTGCACTGGCGTTAATTGATATTGACCCGCATAAGGCATCAATACAGTAGTATTTCCAATTGATGCATCAAATTGTGAAACTAAACCTTTTTGACAAGTAACATTCAACGAACTTAACTCTCGTAAAATGACAGCTTTATTTATTTCTTGTGTACTAAATGGATTAGCACCTGCATTGTCTAATAAGTGTGCTTTTGCATGTTGTCTTACACCACTTGTTTCTAAAAATGACGCGCTCATATCAACTACTTTTTGCTCATTAAAATACATAACTAGACGACGATTATTCGTAATTTTAGCTACTTGTGCATATTCAATATTTTCAGCATGACAGTAGTCAATAAATAATTGATAATTTTGTGGATCAATAACGACAGCCATACGCTCTTGCGATTCACTAATTGCTAATTCTGTTGCATTTAATCCTTGATATTTAACTAGTACTTTATCTAAATAAATTTCAATGCTATCATTCAATTCACCAACTGCGACACAAACACCACCCGCACCAAAATCATTACATTTTTTGATAATACGTGTTAATTCAGGATGTCTGAATAAACGTTGTAATTTACGCTCTTCAATCGCATTACCTTTTTGCACTTGACTCGCAGCATGTACTAGAGATTGACTAGTATGACTGACACTAGAACCACTCGCACCTTGAATGCCATCCCGGCCTGTACGTCCACCAATCATCATGACAATATCTCCCTGACTTAAAGCTTGGCGCTGATAATCTCCCACTTTAACTGCACCAACAACAGCACCAACTTCCATATGTTTTGCAACATAACTCTCATCGTATAACTCACGTACATAAGTTGTCGCCAAACCAATTTGATTACCATAAGATGAATACCCTAAAGCACTATTTTTTGAAATATCTACTTGAGGCAATTTATGTGGTAAAGTATCTTTTCTATGTTGTAAAATATTAGCACTACCTGATACACGCATGGCTTGATAAACATAACTACGTCCTGATAAAGGATCTCTAATCGCACCACCGATACATGTACTTGCCCCACCAAATGGTTCTATTTCACTAGGATGATTGTGTGTTTCATTTTTAAATTGAACTAACCACTTTTCAGGTTGCGTCGATTGATTAATCGTAATAAAGAAAGAACAAGCATTAATTTCATCACTTACTTCAATAGCACTATCCTTCAATATTTTTACAAAATATTTAGCTGTAATACTAGCCATATCCATTAAAGTTATTGGTTTATCTTGACCTAAAATTTTTCTTAACTCTAAATAATGATCAAATGCCTGTTGCATTTCTTGATGAAACAAGTTCGATTGTATAGTAATGTCATCTAATACTGTTTCAAATGTCGTATGTCGACAATGATCACTCCAATAACAATCTAAAACATATAATTCTGTTTCTGTTGGATTACGCTGTTCTGAATGGAAGTATTGTTGAATAAATTGTAAATCTTCTAATGTCAATGCTAATGACAATTGCCCCTTAAGTGCTAATAACTCTGCTTCATCTAAAGTAGTAAAACCTGTTAAATCTTTTAACGGACATGGTTGATTTTGTGCGACAAAATTTAATACCGTTAAATCTTTTACTTGTGCTTCAATTGGATTAACTAAATAATGTTGTAATTGTTGTAGTTGGTCATCTGACAATGGTTGATCAAATGTTAATAAAGTACCGCTACGAATCGTCACGTCTTGATCGCCTGCAATGAGTGCTAAACATTGTTGTGCACTATCTGCACGTTGATCAAATTGTGCTGGTAAAACTTCGTAAGCAAAATATTGTTGTGGCAACACTTCTACTGAGTCATAAACTTCATCTGTTACTGTTTCAGAAAAAACGGTCGTTTTAGCTTGTTCAAATACTGTATCACTAATATTAAAAATGTCATAAATAACATATTTTTCTACACATTTTAACTGACTTTGTAATAATTGATTAATTTGATGCGTTAATGCAATAGTTGCTTGGTTATAACCTTGACGTTTTTTTACAAAAATACGTTTATTAGTCATTTTGTCCCCCTAAATGAATAATCCCTTCAAAATTAATATGCCCTATTTTACGATTAGTTCGTGGTGCTTTTTCATATAAATGTAATTGACCTACTTGGTTTTGTCTTAATTGAATAAACTTATCCAAGTCTTGCCCTAAAATATTGTACATCGTTGTTGGTTGATGTGTAATCGCACCGACTGGCAAACCACAAATGGCTTCTATATGCGCTTTAAACTGCGATTTATTAGCAGAAAGCATCGTAATATGCCCTGAATTATGTACTCTTGGTGCAATTTCATTAAAAATCACTTGTCCTTGCGAAATGAAAAATTCAACAGTTAGCACGCCATAATAATTAAGTGTCTCCAAAATTCTCATTGTATAATCAATGGCTTGCTGTTCTTGTTGACGAGTAGCTGTTGTTGGAATTTGAGAACGGTATAAAATATGATGACGATGTTCATTTTCTACTACAGCAACTATTTCAACACCATGAATATCTTTTACCGCTACTACTGATATTTCTTTATCTAAAGGTACGATTTGTTCTAATAGCGTTTGTGGTTCTACCTCACTTGCTTGATCAATCACTTTTTGACCTTTACCATCATAACCAAAACGTACTGTTTTCATTAAATATTTCCCAGACAATACTGTATTTAAACCTTCATCACCCACATAAATATAATCTACTGTCGGAATCTTTAATGAAGCTGCAAATTTCTTTTCGTATAAACGATGTTGCGATATTCGTAATACTGATGAATGTTGTACTAAATAGTATCGCTGTTCTAATACTTCTAAATGATCACAATTAATATTTTCAAATTCAAAAGTGACGACATCACTTTGCCGACATAATTGTTCTAAAGCATCAATATCATCAAATGAAGCTTGAATAAAGTGATGCGCAAAATCTTTAGCACAACAATCGTTTTGCGGATCTAAAATATGTACACGATAACCCATTTCTCTTGCACTCATAGCAAGCATACGTCCTAATTGTCCACCACCAATGATACCTATCGTACTTCCTGGTAAAATTATTTTCATAGCGTCATCTCTTCTATCACTAATCGTTCTTGTTGTGCTTTAAATTGTGCATATTTTTGTTCATAATCATTATTCGTCATCGCTAATAATGACAAAGCACTTATTGCAGCATTTTTAGCACCTGCAACACCAATCGCCATCGTCATAACAGGTACACCAAACGGCATTTGCACAATAGAATATAAAGAGTCTACCCCATTTAATACACTTGATTTAATAGGTACACCAATCACTGGTAAAGTTGTCATAGAAGCAACCATCCCAGGTAAATGTGCCGCACCACCTGCAGCTGCGATAATTAATGCATAACCTTGTTTTCGTGCTGTTTTAGCAAAATCAACGAGTAAATCTGGCGTTCGATGTGCACTAATGACTTTCTTATCATAAGGTATCCCAAATTGTTCTAATAATGCATATGTTTCTTTCATCGTATCATTATCCGATTTTGAACCCATAATTACAGCAACTTTCGACATATTTTTATTCCTTTCCGTACAAAAAATAATTTTCAATGTTTTTTAGAAATAACAATTTAATTATAAACGAACAATGTAGAAAAATCAAAGTAAAATACGAACAAATTTTATTTTATTTTAAAATCGTTCGTATTTTGTTCAATATTTAAAACAAGTACGTTTTCTTGCTCATTATTAAAAAACATGTACAATAGAGATAAAGATATAAAAAGGAGAAAATTTATGATTAAAACTTTATATTTAGCAGGCGGTTGTTTTTGGGGATTAGAAGCTTATTTTTCACATATTACAGGTGTCATTGATACGACTTCTGGTTATGCTAATGGTCGTGTTGAAACAACAAACTATCAATTATTAAAAGACACTGACCATGCTGAAACAGTACAAATTACTTATGATTCAGAAGCTATTACATTAAGAGAACTATTATTGTATTATTTCCGAGTGATTGATCCAACAAGTGTGAATCGTCAGGGTGCTGATGTTGGTCGCCAATATCGTACTGGTATTTATTATACAACTGAAGAAGATTTACCTATTATTCAACAATTAATGACTGAACAACAAGCATTAGTTAAAGCACCACTTGCTGTTGAAGTAGAACCTTTACGTCATTACATCTTAGCAGAAGAATATCATCAAGATTATTTAGAAAAAAATCCTGGTGGATATTGTCACATTAATGTTAACCAAGCTTACGTTCCATTAGTAGATCCCGCAAAATACCAAAAACCTGATATTGATACATTAAAATCACAATTAACAGAAGAGCAATATTTAGTTACACAAGAAAATGCAACTGAACGTCCTTTTACTAATGCGTTTAATGATACTTTTGAAGAAGGCATTTATGTAGATATTACGACAGCCGAACCATTATTTTTTGCCAGTGATAAATTTGAATCAGGTTGTGGTTGGCCAAGTTTTACACGTCCAATCTCATCAGATGTTGTGCAATATTATCAAGATAATAGCCATAATATGCGTCGTATTGAAGTGCGCAGTCGTATTGGCGATGCCCATTTAGGTCATGTTTTTGAAGATGGACCAGAAGCAGAAGGTGGTTTACGCTTCTGTATTAATAGTGCCGCTTTAAAATTCATTCCAAAAGAAGAAATGGAACAAGAAGGTTACGGTTATTTATTACCTTATATGGAATAGTTTCACATGAAACAGGTCAGCTAATCACTAGCTGACTTGTTTTATTATAATAAATTAGGCCACAAAAACTTGAATAGCTTCATTTGTATATTCTGCCACACCTGCACCAAATTTATTAATATTATTTTTAAATCTTTCGTCGTTGACATACATCTCACCAATTTGTGAAAAAATTTCTAAACTACAGTTGAATGCTTGGTTAACTAATTTAAATAATATTGCGACAACTTGTTGTACTTCAGCAGAATCACTCGCATAGCCTTCTGTTTTCAATAAAAACATTTTTTTAAATACTTGATTTAGTTCTGTAAGATCTACTACACCTTGCTGTTGACCATATAACATTTCAGCTTCTTTTTGATATTGTTGATGTACTTCTTGTGTAAATCCTTGAAATTTGTCTTCATTTGTCATATTATACGCTCCTTCTACGCCTAGAATTGTATCATCTAATAGATTCATAATAGATCTCAATCGATTCATTTTTTGTTGAAATAATTTTTGTTGTTGATGAAGTATCGTTAGTTTATCTTGTTGACGTGTTAACAAAAGTTTAATTTTATCTAAAGGTATATCTAACTCTTTAAAAAATAAAATTTGTTGTAAAACATCTAAATCTTGTTCACTATATTGTCTATATCCATTAGTCAATCTCGTTGGTGATAATAAATTAATTTCATCATAATATTGTAATGTTCTAACACTTAAACCACATAATCGTGCCACTTCTTTAATAAACATAATGACCTCCTCTCCTATCGAATATACACTATCACGTAAAGTTATAGTCAAACATCATTTACAAACACATTATACTTTTACTAATGTTGCTAAATATACATCACCTAAACTTTATAGCTTATGTTAGCACTTAACTCTATCTAATAATTTTTGCATTTTTTATCACTTCGGCATTTAATCACTCAACTCTATCTGATATTTTTTGCGTTTTTTATCACTTAGGTATTTAATCATCCCACTCTATCTGATATTTTTTGTGTTTTTTATCACTTAGCTATATAATGATAACAAGTTATTTTCCATTTAATATGCTAATAATAAATGAAAGAGGGAAACAACATGGACTATATGTTTAAATATTTTCATAAACATTTTGATAATGTAGAAGATGAATATAAAAAAAGAATTGATTGTCCTACAACAAGTTTATTATCATACACGATTACACCTTATAATTATCATTTATCATACCCTTTATATTTTTTACCAACATTATCAATCATCAATAAGGTAGAACAAATTTTAAAATTATGTGCCTTGCAAACTCAACAATATAACAAGCTACCAGCTGTTGCTAATGAATCATTTTATAATGATTTAATTATTTCTGAGATAAATTTAACACATAAAATAGAAGGTGTACGTAGTTCAAAAAAAGAAATAAGAGCTACGCTATCTCAATTAAATCAAATTAATGACAAAAAGAAAATTAGATTTAAAAATATTATACGTACATACCAAAAAATACAAAGTAATTCATTACCTGATTTACCTAAAATGTCACAAGATATTCGTCTAATTTACGATGATATAACTGACGGTGAAATTGAAGACAAAAATATGTTAGATAGTCATTTATTCAGATTAGATGATACTGTTGTCACAACAGTCACTGATAAAATAATTCATCATGGTGTAAAACCTCATTATATTTCTAAAGATATTCAATATCTTTTAGATTTTATGAATAATAATAAAGATGTTCATTTAGTCATTAAAGTCGCCATTTTTCATTACATTTTTGGTTATATTCATCCGTTTTATGATGGTAATGGTCGAACAAATAGGTATATTACCAGTTTGTTTTTAGCACATTACTATAATGAAATCACCGCATTATCTTTAACAACTGCTATTAATAATAATAAAAAACGTTATGAAATCATGTTTGATAAAACAAATAGCAATCACAATAAAGGTGAACTTAATTATTTCATAGACAATTTTCTCGATCTACTTATTGAAGGACAAGAAATACATTTAGTTGAATTAACTAAAAAATCAGAGCTTTTAGATAGTTCAATATTATGGTTAGAACAAAAAAACTTACCGAAAATTCAAAATGATATTATTTTCATCCTAATTCAAGCTAAACTTTTCAATTATGATCAAGATGTATATCTACCTTTACAAGAAATAACTAAATACGTTAAATATTCCGAACAAACAATTAGAAAAAATTTAAAAGTACTAGAAAGCTATCCTTTTATTGAAACCATCGGACAAAAACCAAAACGATTTGCACTCATAGATAATTTTACTGATTTATGAAAAACTAGTAAATAAATTTTATAATATCAATAATGCAATATCTACTCTACTACATTATCTCTATCATTTATGTAATTAAAACTTTAAAATTAAAATTTTAATGAGATTTTTGCTGCAAATTAGTGTATTTAATGATATACTTTTTAAATACAAAGGAGACGTTTATTTATGAAACATTCTAATAGTAATAAACAATTCAATATCGCTGCATTCTTTAGTGGTGTTGGTGGCATTGAATTAGGATTCGAACAAACTAATAAATTTAAAATAGTATACGCTAATGAATTTGATAAATATGCTGCAATTACTTATCAATTAAATTATCCTAATACTTTTTTTGATAATAGAGATATTCATTTAGTTAATCCTGATGATATATCAACTGAACAAGTTGATTTAATTGTTGGCGGATTTCCTTGTCAAGCATTTAGTATTGCTGGATATCAAAAAGGATTCAAAGATGAACGTGGTGATTTATTCTTTGAATTATTAAGAATGATTGAATCACGAAAACCTAAGGCCATTTTTATAGAAAATGTAAAAAACATGGTTACTCATGATAACGGTAATACATTTAAAGTCATTAAAGAAGCTCTCACAAAAAATAATTATTTTATCAAATGGAAAGTACTTAACAGTAAGGACTACGGTAATGTTCCTCAGAATAGAGAAAGAATATATATAGTAGGTTTCAATAATAAACAAACTTATGATTTATTTGACTTTCCAGATAAAATTCCATTAACAGTCAGTTTAAAAGATGTTATTGATTTCTCTGATGATAAAGATGAAACATTTCATTATAGTAAAGATAAACAAAAATTTTATGATGAATTAGTAGAAAATATTGTCAGTCAACAAACTGTTTATCAATGGCGTAGACAATATGTAAGAGCTAATAAAAATGGTGTTGTACCAACTCTAACTGCTAATATGGGAACGGGAGGACATAACGTTCCATTAATTCTTACAGATAATAAAAACATTAGAAAACTAACACCTAAAGAAACATTTAATATACAAGGGTACCCAGAAAATTTTAAAATCCCTAAAAATATTTCTAACGGACAACTATATAAACAAGCAGGTAATAGTGTTGTGGTACCATTAATAAAAAGAATCGCACAAAACATAGATTATGCTATGTCAAACTCAAAAAATATCCCTAGTAATAATATACAAGGAAATGTATCTATTATTTATACTAAAATAAATAATAGATTTGAAGGACAATCTTATGTCAAAGATTATGCCAAAGATTATGATAGTGCTAAAACTATTATTTCATCATATAATGATAATATTAAAATTTTATCTGATAAAGAATATTTAAAACTTCTAAAAAAAGGTATTCAACTAGAATTTTATAGTATAGTTTGAAAAAATACTCATAATTAATTGATTTTACAATGGAGGGCTATAAATAAATGTCTATATGGGAAAAATATCCACCAGAAGCACGCAACGAATATATAAAATTTTTACAAATTTATGGTGCATTAACAAAATTATTTAAGCAAAAACATGTTAATAATATACCTCATCTTGATTCCAAATTTCAAGAAACAATTTTTGCTAAAATTTTTCATGCTGAAAATGTAGATATTGGAAATACACCACATGATATTTTATCAATTATAGACAATGTTAGAATAGGTATTGGTTTAAAAACATGGATGAATACAGCACCTTCTTTCCAAAAAGTTATGCAGATAAAAAAACATAGCGCTACCATTGATTTTAATCAAAGCAATGAGAAGTTGGCTTATTATTTATCGACTATAAAAAACGAAAGAATGATAGCTGATTACAATCGTTTAGGTTTATCTCATGATAAAAATATTTATCACTATATTACAAGAGATGCTAATCGATTTGTTATTCATGAAACACATTATCCACTTATTGATATAAATAGTTTAAACAATTTCAATAAAACAGATACGTCTTTTTCGTGGTCTGATAAACATAAACAATATAAATTTACTTATAGTGATGCTCAAATATGGCAATATTTTGACCCAACTAAGAAAGATTCTATGAAACTTCATGAATTGGAGATTCAAATATTAGATGATCCTTTTGATTTTTTACTTAAAGCTTATCTCCATTTTATTGATAAATATAATACTCCACAATCTACTGATATTGTTGAAATTTATTTACCCTTATATTCTTATCAACGCAAAGAAGTCGGTGAAAAGTCAGGATTAAACGCATGGAATGCCAGCTCAAAATCACCTAATTCATCCAATCCATCTCAACGACCATTAAATGAAATATATATCCCCATCCCTAGAATATTTCATAAAAAATATCCTGGATTTTTCTGTCCTAATATTTTCAACTCAGAAAAACAGAAAAAAGAAATTAGATTTACTCTACAACTACCTAATGGTAAACAAATACCTGCCTTGATTACTCAATCTAACTCAAAAGCTTTACAATCAGGTAGTAGTACTGAAATCAATCCCGATACAGGAAAAATATATGGACAAGACGCATTAGGTCAATGGTTATTAATTGATGTATTAGGTCTTAAAGAAAGACAACCTGTGACACGCCAATGGCTAGAAATGAAAGGTACTGATTCAGTTAGACTATGGAGAAAAAAGAATGACTATTCAAAAATATATATTGATTTCGCACCAATAAATAGTTTTGAAACTTTTATAAATGCTAAGAGTGTTGATGCATTATACTCAGATGAATAAAATATAAACATAATTAAACACTATCTATTTTCTCTAAATCTAAAGTAGATAGTGTTTAATTACATTTATTTACTATATCACTTAATCTTAAAATGATTAACTATTCATTCATATGGATTATGATAATCTGTTATTCTCTACATATTTTTCTGATAATTCTAATGCTAAACGTAAATTAAGACTAACTTTAGGATCTTTAAATTCATATTGCAACATTTCTTCACAACGTTCAATACGGTATTTGACCGTATTGCGGTGAACAAAAAGATATTTAGCTGTACTAGAAATTTCACATTGATGATCTAAATAAACTTTTAACGTATCACGTAATTCTTTAAAATATTCATCTTCTGGAAAGGCCAATTCTTTTAAAATAGTTTGGCAAAAATAAACGACTTTATCATTATCAAATTGCTCAAATAAACCTAAAATATCTTGGGCATTATAAAAATGATTATACTGTGCGATAATAGGTTGCGGCACATGATGTCTAACTTTATCATACGTTAACTTAGCTTCTAAAAAAGACGTACCGATACTTGCCATTTGATGACATACTTTACCGAATGAAAAAGCTAATGATACACCAATTTTATCATAAAGTTCTTTTGCAATTTGTTTAAATAGTTCAGTGATATTTTCATTTTCATGTTGAATTAATAATATCAAATATTTACGACTTTTGTGATGAAAAATACAAGTATTCGGTAACTGACTTTCTAATTTTGCAGTTAGCCAACGTGTTAATAAATGAATTTCAGCCGTTCTTAATAATACTTTATTATAAAAATCATCATCTCCTACACGATTAACAAACACCACTTGATAATGATTAGAAGCAACTAGTCCAAATCTTTCACCTAATTGTAACCAATTTTTATTTTTTGCCGACTCATCCTTTTGTTGACGAATAAAATGTCTAAAATGACCACTCTGTCTATCCTGAATGTATTCATCAATCTTTTGATTTTTAAATAACATAAACGATAATACCATCGTTGCTTGTTCAATAGCCACTTCAGATAAAGGATAAGGCATCTTTTCAGGATAAAAAACTAATAAATGATATGGATATAAATCATTCACATTAACAGAACACATTGAAACACTGATATTATTATTTTGAAAATCTTGTAAAATAAAAGGATGACATATTGATTTATTAGCTCTCGGTGATTTTAATAACATTTGTTCTACAAAAAATTCTGCACGATAGGTTGTTGAATTAAAATGAAAAGATGTGGCTACAATGTCATATAAAGGATTTAACAGGACAATGGGTACTCGTAACATTTTACTCAATTCGCCAATGAATCGTTCTGTTGGCACATCGTTAATTAGTAAATCAGAAAATTTTCTTTGGATTTCGATAGCTGAAACCAACTGCTCTTGTTGCTTATTCCAAACGAAATCGAGCATACGATGTAAAATCGCACCTAAAGGATAAGTTACTGGAATTTCTATAATGGCAAAATTAATACTATTAGCATAATCAATCACTTCTTGCGGAATTTTTTGAATAAAACGACCTACTTTAATCCCTACACCTGCTGCTTGGACACTTTTTAACGATTGAATTAAAGTTTTTAATTCCTGTGGATTATCTTGATAAATCATAGCGGTTGTTAATAAAAAAACATTATTCGAAATATACAAGCTAACATCAGGTGTTTCGGATACTTCGACACTTGTAATTTCATGGTTAAGTGTTGCTTGCGAAGTCAATAGTGTTAATTCTTTAAATTGATGTTGAGATAACACTGCCTTAAGATTCGTCATACTTAACCTCCTATCATTATGATGTTTTTATTATAACACATTATGCTTTAAATTTAACCTACAATACGTGTACCTGCTTGTCCTTGTAATGCCTTATCCGCTTCTAATAATGAACAAATGATCGCTGTTTTACCACGTGAAGCAAAATCTATTGCCGCTTCGACTTTAGGCCCCATACTTCCTGCAGCAAAATGACCTTCTTGTGCATATTGTCGAGCTTCATCAATTGTTATTGTTTCTAATTTTTGTTGACGTTCTGTGCCATAATGAATATATACATTACTAATATCAGTCAAAATCATTAAAACATCCGCATCAATTTCTTCTGCTAATTTTTTAGCTGTACGATCTTTATCAATAACAGCTTCAATACCTTCATAACCATGCTCTGTTGCGATGACAGGAATACCGCCACCCCCACCAGCTACAACAATCGCTTCATTATCTAATAAAGTTTTAATCACATTCACACCATGAATCGTTTTAGGTTGTGGTGATGGCACAACACGACGATAACCACGTCCAGCATCTTCTTTTAAATGCCATCCTTTTTCTGCTGTTAATTGTTGTGCTTGTTGTTCTGTATAAAATAAACCAATTGGTTTATTAGGTTGTTGAAAAGCTTCATCATTTGAATCAACTTCAACTTCTGTTAATAAAGTCACAATATTAGGACGTACTTTATCAAATTGATTTTTTAAAGCACGTGAAATCATGTAACCAATAAAACCTTGTGATTGTGCGTTACAGACATCTAATGGCATAGGTGGCACAATGGCTTTTGTTTCTTCATTTTGACGTAAAATATTACCTACTTGTGGCCCATTCCCATGCGTAACTAATATTTGATACCCTAACTGATAAATTTTCATAATAATTTCTGCACTTTGTACCACATTATGATACTGATTTTCATAACTAGCTATCTGTTTAGGTTGTAAAATAGCATTTCCTCCAAGTGCAAAAACAACACGCTGTGACATATTAAATTTCTCCCTTCATATAAAAAATAGCTAAGATAAATCCTGTTAATGTATCACACCCTGAAGTGTGACCAAAAGATAATATTGCTTCAATACAAGATTGCAACTGTTTTACTACCAAATGTGGCTCAGTTAATAAAGTAACGAGTTGCAAAAGTAAACTATGGAAACATCCATGTACTGAACAATATAAATAATGTTGACTGATTTTTGTTGTCGCCGAATAATGAGGTATGACAACAGGTAATCGCAAACAACTCGCCGCTAAATTATAACCGATAACCATATCATCACCCGTTGGCGTTAAACCCACACCTCGACCTATTAGTTTTGCTAGTGGTAGAGATTTATCTTTAGCTAAAACAAGTTGTTTAATTAAATGCTCATGATCTAATAAACTTTCTTGAAATGTTTGTCCAAAGCCATTACGAACTGATAACTGTCTTAAATAATTAATAAGTAGTGCAATATTGTGTGATTGCACTACTTTATGCATAATCAATTGACTGTGATAATGTTGTCCTCCAAGCACAATACTTAAATTATCATGTTGCAACAAATCAGGCGTCAAATATAATTGATTCCCCACCTTAAGTTGTTGTTTCATTTGTTTAAAATCATAAGGCATTAAGTGAATTCCAAATGGTATATATGGATGACTAACATGTGTTAAAGTAATTAAGTTTATTTGATGAGAACAAGCTAAATTAATCACTTTGTCAAATAAACTATGCACTGTCCAAATGATATTAGAGGATGTCAAGACATGTTGATCCATAAAAATACTACGATATTGATTCATTGACATCCCTCCCATACTATTCTGTAAACCCTAATTTTTTAGCATATGCTAACACTGCTTTCTCAAAACATTCGATTGGTGGTGTAACTGTCCCTGCACCAATTTGACCTAATCCTGCTTTTTTATTAGCAATACCTGTATTAATAACTGGTAAAATTCCTGTTTCTACAACTTTACGCGCATCAATACCTAAGCAAATACCTTGGAAATCCCAAGTAGGTACTGGGAAATTTGTATTTTGTGAGACACATATTTCTTTCATTTCATTACTTGTAGCTAGTGCATCCCCAAAACCACCACTACCTACAAAACGTGTCACTGCAGGTGCAGCAATCATGGCCATCCCACCTACACCAAATGTTTCAGTAATGGCACTATCACCCATATCTGTTGCTGCATCTTCTTCAGAAAAACCTGTAAAATACAAACCTTTTGGTGTATTTGCTGGTCCTGTAAACCATTCGTCACCCATACCCGCAATACGTATACCGAATTCATAACCATTACGGCACATCGCTGTAACAACAGTACCCGCTTCAATCGTACGCGCAGCATCTAAAACTGCTTTTGAAGCAGCCATCATAATGTTTAAGAAGAATTGGTCTGTATCAGCTAAAAATTGAATTACTTGTTGTTTAGTCGCTGTATCAATCTCTAAACTTGTAATAATCGGTGCCATTTCTTTTAGAAAAGCCAATGAAGCTGCAATATTACGTTGGTGGAATTCATCTCCCATCGCAATAGCTTTCGCAATTAAAACATTTAAATTCAACCCTTCCGGTAAAGTACGTAATGCTTGACCTAAAGTTGGTCCTAAAACATCCTTCATCCAATGTAAACGTGTAATGACTTCTTCTGAATAAGCACCAAAACGTAATACAGCACCAATACCTTCATTCATCGTACAATAAGCAATATTACCTTGCTCTTTATTTTCTACAACAAGTACAGCCATATTTGCTGAAGTAATACCACCCATTGGCCCAACAGCATTAACATGATGACATGGCATCAATGTCACTTCCCCTTGTTCTAATAACTGTCTTGCTTGTGCTTCATCTGTTGCCCACCCTTCAAATAAGCATGCACCAATACAAGCACCTTGAATAGGATCTACCATTTTATCAAACGTAATCGGTGGTCCCGCGTGTAATAATACTTTACCTTGTGAAAATACATCAATAACTGTATGTGCCGGTACAACATCCATTAAAAATGGTTTACCATTCATAATTTTAGTAATGACGGCTTGATTAGCTTCATCAACTGTTTGATAATTCATCATCATTAGACCTCCTTGTAATTTCTTAAATATTGCAATGCTTTTTGTAAAGTAATATTACCACCAGCTACAGGTTTCCAATCAAATTGCACGGCTTGCGCACCTGTATCTACTATTGATTGTGCAAAACTTCTTAGTCCAATATTTAAGAAAGATTTAGCCGTTAATAAAGTTTTTACTTCATGATGTGGTGTAGCTTGACCGGGTAACTTAGGTACAATTGTTTTCGTTGGTAATACTAATGGTTTACCAATTGATGTTAATGCCATTTGCACAGCTTGTGCATTACTATCCGCAATTAATACACCTGCTTCTTGTAAAATACGTTGTTGTTGATGAATATCTTGTGGATCCTGATCTGTACCAACAATTGTCGCAATAATTTTCAACTCACGACCTTGTATTTTTGCAACATCTAATAAACCACGTAAAGTTGGTGCTAGAGCTTCAGCCATATTGTCATGTGAACCATAACCTAAAACAACATCTAATAAAACAACAGCAACTGATTCATCTTGCACAACTGATTGTAACATTTCAATACGTTTATCTGGATCAATCATTGGGTGCGGTTTACCTTGTGTATAAATATCATCACCTAAATCAATAATCTCATGACCATCTGTTTGTAACATATAACCTTCTGGTGCTGATTGTTTAGTTAAATCTAATGCTTTAGTGACTAACATTGCCGCTTCTGCTGCTAATGTACCACCTGAATAATAACCTTTAATTGTACCTTCTGGTACTGTTGAAGAAACTGTGACTTCTTCTAAAATCGGCATATCACTAATTTCTTCTTTATGTAAAATTTTTACAGCTAGTTTCGCAACTTCTTCTAAAGTATAAGCATGGTATAAACCTTCTTCATGTTCAGTCGGTTCATCACCTAAAAATAATGTTACAACTGGTTTACTTAAAGTACGTAATTTATTTAACACTTGTTCACGTACAACAGGCGATGCTGGTTTAGAAATAACGACAATAACTTCTACTTCTGGATCTACAGCTAATACGTCAATACTATCTAATAAAGTAACACCACCAATACTGTCTTTTAAATCACGACCACCTGTACCAATGGCATGTGTAACACCTTCACCATATTGATGCACTAAAGTTGTCACTTCTTGAATACCTGTACCTGAAGCACCAATCACACCAATACGACCACGACGCACTGCATTGGTAAAGGCTAATGGAATACCATTAATAATCCCTGTTCCACAGTCTGGTCCCATCAATAATAAATTAGAGGCATGTGCTTTAGCTTTTAGACGTTGCTCATCTTCAACACTAACATTATCACTGAAACAAAATACGTGATAACCTTCATCTAAAGCACGTTCAATTTCTAAAGCAGCATGTGTCCCAGGAATAGAGATCAATGCAACATTGGCTTCATTAGCTTTGATCAATGCTTGATCCCAAGTTTTAACAATAGTCATGCTTTCTTCTTGTGCTTGATTACCTTTAGCATTATCAGCTAGAAATTGCGTCATTTCTTCTAATACTGTGGCTACTCTTTCTTCACTATCTACGTCTAATACAATTGCGATATCATTAGGTGTCGCTTGTTCTAATTCGTCTGTATATAAACCACTTGTTTTAAAAATATCTTTATTAGCTGGTGTACCCATCATAATCGACACATTATTAACACCCTCTAATGTACTAATTTTATTAGTTAATAACATCAACACAATTGAGTCTTGATAATTATTTTTTTGAATAATTGTTTTTAACATGCTTTATATCCCCCATTTTATACAAATGCTGTTTTACCTGAATATTTATCAAAGTGAACTGTATCACTTATTAAGTATTGATAAATATTTTCTTCAATTGGAATACCTGCTTCATATTTTTGGCGTTTCATATCACTTAACTCACCTGGATAATAAACTTGTTCAAAACCTTCTGCAGCTGGCACATTATGTAATTGTTCTTTTAATAAATCAATATTCGCTTTAAATTGATCTAAATCAGTAAAACGACTTGGATCAATCATGATATAAATTTGTCCTAAATCACGGCCTTTTGTTAAATCATTATACATTGATGAAACACCGCCACCAAAAGGTAAGCCTAATAACATACCTGATAAAATATCTACCATCATCATTAAACCGTAACCTTTAGGCCCAGAAATTGGTAACAGACCCCCAATGTCAAAAGGATCAGTTGTTGGACCACCTGTTTTACTTACTGCCCATGTATCTGGGATAGGATTATTTTTACTACGTGCATCTAAAATTTTACCCCATGCTTGCACAGATGTTGCCATATCAAACACAATCGGTTTACCTGATGCTGATGGTACGGCAAAAGCAATTGGATTCGTACCATAAAATGGTGCAGCACCACCATAAGGTACGACCATTGGATCAGATTGACACATCGCAATACCAATTAAATCATGTTCAGCTGCTTTACGAACATAATATGACAATGTACCACTATGGCTCATTTTACTAATTCCTACTACTGCTACACCTGATTCTTTTGCCATTTTAATCGTATCTTCTAATGCCATATTAGCAACATAATGCCCAGCACCATTATCACCATGGAAAATACCTGTTGATGTCCCTGTTGCTTCAAAAGATAATTGTGGATTTTTTGTTACCCCACCTTTAGCAATACGTTCAGCATAATAATCTACACGTACAGCACCATGTGAGTGCACACCACAGCTGTCTGCATAAACTAAATGTTTTGCCATTTCAAATGCTTGTTCACTCGGTAAACCTGCTTTCTCTAATTTGTTTTGGATTAAAGCATGTAATTCTTGCGGTTTAACATTAACTAAATTTGCCATTTTTTATTTCCTCTTCTTTAAATTTGTGGATCTCTATTACAATCTTTTGAATATAAATACGTTAATGGTTCATCTCGCCCTACAGCATAAGCTGCTTGATGAACATAGGCACCCATAAAGATATAATCACCTTTTTCTACTGGATACCATTCATTATCTAAATTGTACATACCTTGCCCTGATGTAATATATGCACCATGTTCTTGGAAATGTGTTTCTACATAACCATGGCTCGCACCTGGTTTAAATGATAAAATGTGGAAATTCATATCAAAGCCTAAATCTGCTGGCAATAAATCCCATAATAAAACATCAGACATGCCTTCATACTCAATCGGTGTTAAATCATGACTATTACCTACCACTTTATGTGCTGCATAGCCTTCTACCGCTTCATAACGTTTTTTGTATAAGAATGTTTCTACACGTTGTCCACTGTGATTGTGGAAGTATAACTTTTCACCAGCTGGTAAATAAATATAGCCTCCTGATGTCAATTGATGTTCTTCTTTACCATCAGATACTGTTAATTCACCTTCTAAAACATATAAAAATACTTGTACGCCTTCTTCACCAAAACCACGTTCATTTTTACCTTCAGGTAAAATAGATAAATGATAATCAACAAAAGTCGCACCTAATTTAGGTGTTGCTAAAATAGTTAGTTCACAATTATCAAAACCTGGTAATGTATTTTTTACTAAACCATCAAATGGCAAAATCGCAAACATGCCTTTCTTAATAATTGCTCTTGATTCTAATAAACCTTGACGATAACCTGTATTATTATTTTTATATCCCATCTTCTTCTCCTTATTCTTTATAAGCCATTTCATATAATGATGCAGCTAGCATTTTAACACCTTCAACTAAATCATCCAGTGAAGTTGCTTCTGCTGGATTATGACTAATCCCTTTAATACTTGGTATGAACAACATTGCTGTTGGATAATGTTTAGCAATAATTTGTGAATCATGACCGGCACCACTATGCATTAGACGATAATTCATGTGAGTTGCCTCAGCTACTTCAACTAATTTAGTGACAATAGTTGTTGACATTGGTACTGGATCTTCATTCATCCATAAATCAATGTCAATTTCAATACCCATTTCTTCAGCAATATCACGCATACGTTGCTCAGTTTCTTGCGTAAAAGCTTCTAATTTTTCTTTATTTGTATGACGACAATCAAACGAGAATAATGTTTCACCTGGTACAACATTGACTGTATTTGGTTTAGGTTCTACACGACCAAATGTTGCGACTAATGGTTCCCCTTCAGCTTTGGCACGTGTAATTGTATCACAAACAATGCGTGAAAAAGCTTCGATTGTATCATGACGATAAATCATAGGTGTTGTACCTGCATGATTTGCCTCACCTTTTAAAATAATTGTATAACGTTTTTGACCGGCAATATCCGTTACAATTCCTATTTTTTTATTTTCTTTTTCTAGCACATTACCTTGCTCAATATGTAATTCTAGGAAGGCTTTAATATCATCTCTTTTTGTTTGTAATGGTCTGAAATCAAAACCACACTTTCTCATTTCTGAAACAAATGGTTGACCATTACCATCACTAATATGCTCAACTTCTGCATTATTGGCGATACCTACAAAATTTTTACTTCCCCAAAATACAGTTGGAAAACGACTACCTTCTTCTTCAGCCATAGAAATTACTTCCATTGAACGTAATGGTTGACCATATTCTTCTAATAAATATGACATAGCGATATATGCCGCGATAATACCAAATTGTCCATCTAAAGTACCACCATTGACCACGGTATCTACATGAGAGCCTGACATAATTGTTTCATTTGGATACTTACTACCTTCAATACGTCCAAATAAATTACCTATTTCATCGAATGTTGTCGTAAAGCCTAAGTCATTTAATTTTTGTTCAATTCCTTTTTGTGCGGCTAACCATGAGTCAGAATATAATAAACGTGTCATACCACCTGTGACATCATTACCTATTGAGGATAACCATGTCACATTGTCCTGTACTATTTTATGCCATTCCATAAGCATTACCTCCTAATTTATACACGATAACTTATTTAAGTGTAAGCGTTTCACGATTATCCTTCACTAATCAAAGTAAACAATTTTAATTCGTTAATTGTTCACTATAACCAATTATTTGACCTCATTTAAAATATTCGTTAAACTTTAACTAAATTAAGGAGGCTATTATGACAAATCAACTGACTATTTTTGACTACCCACAAACAATTCAAGCAACATTACATCCTTGTGACAAGCCTATCAGCACTATTTTATATTTACATGGTGGTGGTTTAATTTTTGGTGATAGAGATGACTTACCTACGAGTTACTTAACTTTACTTCAACAAAATTATCGTATTGTGACAATCGATTATTTATTAGCACCCGAAGTGCCTTTTGAAACTATCATTACAACTTTAAAGACAACAATTGAAAAAATTATCGATTTTTTAGATATTACAGATAATTTCTGCTTATTTGGTCGTTCAGCGGGTGCTTATCTTGCATTATTGATGGCAAAACATCTAACTATACAACCACGTGCATTAATTAGTTTCTATGGCTATCATAACATTAATTTGTATCAATTATTATCACCTTCACCTTATTATTTAAACTTACCTCAAGTTCAAACACTTTTTCCACTTGCTACTGATCCTTGTCATAAATCAACTGACACGTATATGTCTCAATATATTCAAGCACGTCAACAAGGTACCTGGGCACAATTACTACAATTAGATACGACTAATCAACAATGGCAATTAACTGAAGAAGATTGTCAACAATTCCCCCCTACTTTTATTACCGCAAGTATCAATGATCCGGATGTATCTTATTTATTTTCAAGCACTTTAAGTCAATGGCTACCACAAAATCATTTTATACCTGTATTTCATTCAGCCCATGATTTTGATCGTGACGAACAGTTAGGGTTACCTATTTACCAACAATTGTTTGATTGGTTAACAAAGGTTTTAAAATAAATATTTAAATTTTAATCTTCTTTTCTTGCACTTAAGTTAAGCTATCTATATAATGACTTTGATATCGCAGACGCTTTGCATATCTTAATACAAATAAAGGATGTTACGCTTATGAAAAAAGTAATGTATATGCTATTGTTAGTAGCCATTATCATAGGTATCTCAGGGTGTCAAAGCCAAGATTTCATACCTGATTCTAAAATTACTGTTATTTCTCGTGAAGACGGTTCAGGTACACGTGGTGCTTTTACACATCTATTAGGTATTTATGATAAAGATAAAGTAGATAATACAACAATTGATGCCGACGTATTTCAAAGCACAGGTGCTATTTTAAGTAGTGTCAGTGCAAATAAATATGCGATTGGCTATGTTTCTTACGGTGTGTTAAATCATGATGTCAAAGCATTAAATATTGATCAGGTTGCCATTAGTAAAGAAGCGATTAAAGACGGTAGCTATAAAATTTCACGTTCATTTGGTTTAGTGTCACACAAAAATAATCATAACCTTGTGGCGCAAGACTTTATTCAATTCATTTTATCGCAACAAGGTCAACAAATTATTGAACACGCAAAATATATTGCTGTTGATCAACCAGTGACATTCAATAGTACTTTACCGAAAGGCAAAGTCACTATTTCAGGTTCATCATCAGTCGCACCGGTTGTCGAAAAATTAAAAGAAGCTTATTTAAAATTGAACCCTAATGCTTCTATTGAGATTAATCAAAGTGATTCAACGAGTGGTGTTGAGAATGCACTGCAACAAATCAGTGATATTGGTATGATTTCGAGAGATTTAACTGATAAAGAGAAATCACAACCATTACAACCTACAACGATTGCTATTGACGCACTTGCAATTATTGTTAACACTGACAATCCAATGAATAATTTATCGCAACAACAAATTCGTGATATTTATCAAGGCCAAATTACTAATTGGCAAGATTTAAAGGAGAAATAATATGAATATGAAAAAGGAGCTAGTGGCAAAATATGCATTTACCTTAGCTGCATGTATTTCAGTACTATCTGTTATTTTAATTTTTGTTTTTCTATTTAAAGAAGGATTAGCCGGTCTATCACAAATCGGATTCTCTAATTTTATTTTTGGCTCAATATGGAAACCAAGTATTAATGTTTATGGTATTTTTCCAATGATTGTGACAACATTTTATGTCACAATTATTGCGATTGTTTTAGCAACACCTATCGGTATACTAAGTGCTATTTATTTATCACAGTACGCACCACACCGTCACTACCCAATCATTAAGCAAAGTATTAATTTATTAGCAGCCATTCCTTCGGTTGTTTATGGTTTCTTCGGTGTGATGGTCATTGTACCTGTCATACGAAATGTATTTAGAGTAAGTGGTAGTAGTATTTTAGCAGCAGGACTTGTGTTAATGGTGATGATTTTACCGACAATTATTACATTAAGTGAAACAGCTTTACGTGGTGTGGATAAAAGTTACTATGAAGCCTCTGTTGGTTTAGGGGCTACGAAAGAACGTACTATTTTTAAGGTTATTTTACCTGCAGCTAAATCAGGTATTTTAACGAGTATTATTTTAGCAATCGGACGTGCAATAGGTGAAACGATGGCTGTGATTATGGTGAGTGGTAACCAACCACGTATTCCAGGGTCATTAATTGAAGGTGCGAGAACTTTAACGAGTAATATCGTTTTAGAGATGGGTTATGCGACTGATTTACATCGACAAGCATTAATAGCCACAGCACTTGTTTTATTAGTCATCACTTTCTTTATTAACATTATTTTAAATTACTTTTTAAGAGGTGCAAAATAAATGACTAATCGTAAATTTGAAGCACAATTATTAAAATTCTTAGTTTATTTTGGTATTATCACAAGTTTAACATTTATGTTGAGCATCGTGGGTTATATTTTAATTAAAGGTATTAGCTTTATTTCATTAGATATGTTTAGTTTCACATATACGACTGACAATGTTTCGTTAATGCCAGCATTTATTAATACATTAATCGTCGTAATTTTCACTGTCATTATTGCCATTGTCATTGGTGTCAGTTCAGCAATTTATTTAAACGAATATGCTAGTAAAAATAATATACTTGTGAAAATGATTCGTATTGCTACTCAAACATTACAAAGTACACCTTCTATTGTTTACGGTTTATTTGGTACATTATTGTTTGTTAATGTAATTTTCAAAGGCTACAATATTATCTCAGGTATTTTAACTTTATCAATTATGGTTTTACCTTTAATCATGATTAGTACTGAAGAAGCTTTAAAAGTTGTGCCTCATTCATTAAAAGAAGCAAGTTATGGTTTAGGTGCTGGTAAATTACGTACCATTTTCAAAATCATTTTACCTTCAGCTTTACCCGGTATTTTTTCAGGTGTCATTTTAGCTATAGGTCGTATTCTTGGTGAAAGTGCCGCTTTAATTTATACAGCTGGTTCTGTCGCACAAATTGCCACAAGTTATCATGATTCTGGAAGAACTTTAGCTGTTCATATGTTTGCATTATGGAGCGAAGGGATTAATATAGAAAAATCTTATGCCACTGCTTTAGTGTTATTAATTGTCGTCTTATTAATCAATCTTTTATCTTTATACTTAGATAAAAAATTAACGAAAAAATTAGCAGGAGAAAAATAATGAATAATAAATTAGAAGCTAAAAATTTAAATCTTTACTATGGTGATTTTCATGCCTTAAAAGGTATCAATTTAGGAATTGAAGAAAATAAAGTTACAGCCTTCATCGGTCCAAGTGGTTGTGGTAAGAGTACTTTTTTAAAATCATTGAACCGCATGAATGATTTTGTTGACAACTGTAAAATCACAGGTGAAATTTTATTAGATAAGCAAGACATCTATAAATTTGATGTTAATGAACTCCGTAAAACTGTCGGCATGGTTTTTCAAAAACCTAATCCTTTTCCAATGAGTATTTATGATAATATCGCTTACGGTCCTCGTACACATGGCATCAAAGACAAAGCAACACTTGATGAAATCGTTGAAACTTCATTAAAAGGCGGTGCCATTTGGGATGACGTAAAAGACAAATTACACAAGAGTGCCTTATCTATGTCTGGTGGACAACAACAACGTCTATGTATTGCACGTGCTTTAGCCATTAATCCTGATGTCTTATTAATGGACGAACCAACAAGTGCCTTAGACCCTATTTCAACTGCCAAAGTAGAAGAATTAATTTATAGTCTAAAAGACAAATATACCATTGCTATTGTAACCCATAATATGCAACAAGCAACACGTGTTTCAAATAACACAGCCTTTTTCTTACAAGGTGAAGTGATTGAATTCGGCAAAACAACAGATTTATTTTTAAATCCAACTAACAAAAAAACAGAAGAATATATTACAGGAAGATTTGGATAGGAGGCCTTTATGCGTAGACAATTTGAAAATGATTTAAAAAAATTAAAAAATAAAATTACTGAAATGGCGCATCTATGTCAAGAAGCCTTAACATTAGCTATTGATGGTTTTATCTCAGGCAAAACAGACAATGTTAAAACTGTTAAAGAATTAGAAAAACAAATTGATGCATTAGAGCAAGATATTGAAGCAGCTTGTATACGTTTTATCGTTCAACAACATCCCGTTGCCAGTGATTTACGTAATGTTTCAACTTTATTAAAAATGATCACCGACATTGAACGTATCGGTGACCAAGCTTATGATATTGCCAATCTAACATTAGAAACAAATGCAACTTATGCACCCAAAGCCGAACACATTGTCGAAATGACACAATTAGTACTAAAAATGCTAGACTTAGCAATAGAAGGTATAGGCAGTCGCGACTTAACTACCCTTGACAAAGTTATCGACCTAGACGATCAAGTCGACCAACTTTATTACACAATCAAAAACGACATCATCACAGACATTCGCACAGCCACAAAAGATGAAGATAAAATCATCGATATCCTAATTATCGCCAAATATTTAGAACGTATCGCCGACCACTCAACAAACATTGCTGAATGGGTAAAATACTTCATCACAGGTAGCCATGATGAATAATAGAACCCGCAGGTTATCGAGGGATAATCTGCGGGTTTTTGGTTATGATGAATTGCAAATAATATTGCGACACTCATAACATATTAAGTTCG